>JAGAEB010000009.1 GCA_017613335.1 Methanosarcinaceae archaeon | reverse complement strand
GGCAGAGCGCGTCATGGCGAAATTCAACTGGGGTCACGTCTTCCTGGAGCTCAATCACGATCCGCTCGAAGATTATTCAAAAGCCAAAGACAGCGCCGATATCATCCGGATCCAGAGTGAATATATCTGAAATTTTTGCGGGATGTCCGTATTTGTCCGTGACCCGGATCCTTTCCGGAGTCCGGAAACGATCCGATATAAAAGGTTAAGTTTATCTGTAATTGTTTTCTTTCTCCCGCTATTGTGCCTGTCCGTCAGGCATCTCTGATCCTGTCCGGTGGTAAATATGTCCTGTCAGCCCGTCTGCGCAGAATCGTGCGGCAATCCTCGTCCGTTTTACTTATGTCGTTTTGTTTTCGGATTGGCTGTCGCTTTTTTATGGATCCTGACAGGGCCGGTGATCCCGGGCATCCTGTCCGCGGCAGCGCTGGTTTTTTCCTTTTCCGGATATTTCAGGACGCTTTCTGAAAGACTCGGGATTTCCGGGGACGAAGATCTCAAAGACGTCACGGGCAGCTTCCGTCAGTCTGCTTTTCTGATCACTCTCATCTCCGCGTTCACATTCGTCTACGGCCTGACAGGCGCATCCGACATTTCCGTCGACGCCGGACCCGCCGGCGGCTTCCGTCTTTATGAAGGCCTCCTGTTCCTGTCAGCCGCATCTCTTGCAGTAACGCTGACGGATTTCCGCTCTCTTTCATCCCTTCTGTCCGGATCTGCTGTCCGCACCTCACCGGACGATGCAAAGGATTCAGGATCCGGCGCGAAGGTGATGTCCGGCAGAGCATCCGCCCTGCTGACATCAGGACGTTTTCTTCTCGTCATCCTTTCCGGCCTGGCTGCTGCATACCTGCACCTCTCTCCGGCCGGGCTTTCCGGAAATCCCGCAGATCTCTTCTCCGGGGATGATCTGACCGTTCTGTCGCAGATCGTCTTCTTTGCGGTCTTCCTGTCCCTCATGATGTCGCTTCTCGAGATCATTCCGGCTTTTCCTGACCGTCATGCTTCCTTTTTCTCCGGAATCTTCCTTGCGGGACTCGTCCTGCTCCTTTCCGGATGCGTTTTCAGTATCGGAGACATTCTGTTCGCTCTCGTTTTTGCACTGTCGCTCGGCATCCTTTCCTACGTCACGCGCATCGGCGATCTTTCAGCGCTTCTCGGATCCGCGCTTCTCGGCTTTCTCATCACGCTGTATACGTCTCCGCTCCACTATGTTCTCGTCCTTATGTTTTTCATCATCGGCAGTCTCTGTACGAAATACAAATACAGCTACAAGGAAAAACTGGGCCTTGCAGAAAGCAGAAAAGGAATGAGGACGTACGTCAACGTTTTCGCCAACAGTCTGCCGTCCCTCATCTGGGCCGTTGCCTGCGGCATCTCTGTCCGTAACGGAAACGATTTTCAGGCGACTTTGTTCACGTTCGCTTTTGTCGGAACGGTCGCCAACGCTTTGGCCGATACGATGGCCAGTGAGATCGGCATGACTTACAGCGGGCCTGCCTACCTGATCACAACATTCAGAAAAACAAAGACCGGTGAAGACGGCGGCATCAGTCTGCCGGGCGAACTTGCCTGTCTGGCCGGATCGGCCGTCATCGGTCTTCTCGCCTTCTGTTTCGGCATCATCGACAGCCTCCCGGCCGCTCTCCTCGCCGGACTCGCCGGCGGCTTCATCGGCACGAATCTGGACAGTCTCTTCGGCGCCACGCTCCAGAAAAACAACTATCTGTCAAACAGCGGCGTCAACCTGCTCTCGACGGCTCTCAGCGGCTTCCCCGCAGCGGCCGTCAGCCTTCTCTTCATCTGAATCGCCGATGATCCGTTTTTTCGGCTTTCCGCAACCGTCGGGCAGTTCATATCTCTCCGATTTCTTCGGATCATCTGTCGTCCTGTCTGTCACCTTAATGTTTTGATGCTCTTATTTGTCAGTTTTTATATGCAGCCGTATTATCAGTATAACAGATAGTTTTTTTAACAGGATGTTAATTTACACACATTACGTTATTCTGAAATTCCGTATCATTTTTTATATTTTCAGGAGATTCAGGTCATGTTTCCGGCCAAAAAAGTTCAGAAAATCATCGGTTCACGCATTCTCGTTGAAATGAAAGGAGATTCTGCTCTTCTTGAAGGAATTCTCTGCAGTGTTGACGACTACATGAATCTCCATATCACAGAAGCAGTTGAAGTTTCAGAAAATGATCTGAGAAGGGATCTTGGATCCGTTGTTCTGAGAGGAAACAACATCGTTCTGATCACCCCGCTGAATGAACGAATCAACGCCCTGCAGTAACGATCGATCATATGATCAGCAGATCAGCAGACGCGGTCCGCGCAATGATGACAGCGATGTTCTGCGGCTCTTCCTGTGCCGGAAGCAGGCGTCACATGCGCCGTATCCGGGGCAGGCGCGAATCCATCCATAATGTCATTTCATGATGTCATATATCACCGGACCGATCGTCCGCGGTCATCTCTGTTTCCGCCGTTTTTATTTTCCGTCATTTTTCCGTTTTATTTTTCATCCGGTCTTCGAACCGTTCCGAAGGTCTCTTATCATGGACAAAAATAGTGAATGTGAGGAAGCGGTCCTCAATCTTATTAAAGGCAATCCGCTCGGCTACTGCCAGAATGCTTTGTGGAAAGAATTGGATATCGACAGCAGAAAATGTTCCAGGATCGTCAAAAAGCTGCTGGACGCCGGCCTGATCACAAGAGAAAACACGGTCGTCTCCGGCTCCAGAACCTATCTTCTGAAAGCCGTCGGCGTTGAAAAGCAGAACAATTATGAACTCCTCGTCGCCGGTGAAGTCTTTTCGCCGTGCACCGGGTGTCTTGGCAAATGCATTCCTGCCTCCAAAGCTCTCTCCATCCTGTCCCGCGGCAATTATAAATCCGCGCTCACGGGTTTCACATGCGTTCCCGAAGAATGCCCCGAACTGACGGACTGGATCACGGAACTCAGCGACGATCCGGCGTCACTGACCGGCTGCTACGGCAGAACAACGATCAGAGACATCCTCATCGGACTGGCCGAAGAAGAAATCGAAGAATCCGGCGCAGGTAAAAAATACGACAAATCCGGCGAGAAACCCGAAGACTCTGATGACCCCGACCGGCCGGATGACTACGACGACAGAGACAATGATTATAAAGACAACAACTACAACGACAACGTCGACAATGACTACAACGACGGCAGCGATGACTATTCAGATGATGATGAATTCTGATCTGTCTCTGTCCGGCCTGTCTTCTGTCTGATCCGTCTCTTGTCTGATCAGCCTCGTCTGTGACCATCCGTCCGCACGCCGTATCGCCCGCATGTGTGGTCATTCAGATATCTTCCTGATCCTTGATGTTCATCCGGCGGGCGTTCGTCATGTGTCCCGTCCCGGATGATATCACGTTTTCAGGCTGCTCCTTTCCCCGGGATTCCCGGGGATCAGAAACACAAGCAGACACGACGAAACTCTTATATATGAGTCACCCCTTTTTAGGGGTGCTCACCTGACATGCAGGGACAGATCTGCATCAGGGAATCAAATGCTTCAGTAGTGTAGAGGCCAATCATTCCGGCCTTTCGAGCCGAAGACTCGGGTTCAAATCCCGACTGAAGCATCAGCAGCCGGTCTGCCCGTGCAGATCGGCTTTTTTTATTTTGTTTTTCTTTCCGAAGGCTCTGTTTTTTGTTCTTTTTTCCCTGCTCTTTTTTCCCTGCTCTTCTTTTCCTGTATTTCCTTCATTTCATGGTTTCTCTGCCGTTTCTCCCTCTTTCTCTGCGTTCCGTCTGAATTTTCCGGGTTTCTTTTTTTTCTGACGATCTCTTCTTCTGCCGTTTCTCTGTCACTGCTGCG
>JAGAEB010000071.1 GCA_017613335.1 Methanosarcinaceae archaeon | reverse complement strand
TTTCTGTGTCGTTTTTCCCGAAGATGCCCGGAAGTTAACTTTCCCCGAACCTGTTGTGTCTGAATTATAACACGTTCATCAAAAGATCGTGTGTATAACATGCAGATTTATCTGCAATTGAAACATCTGAAGGCATAAGCAATCATTTTTGTTTGTTTTGGACTTTGGAAATGATTGTTTTTTATATTTTCTTGTGATGTACTCGGATGTCAGATGTATTTGTTCTGTTTTCTGATTTCTTTTCCCATCCGATTTTCGTAATCTATCAGCATATTATTCATTTTATTTTGCTTTTTCCTAAGAACTACTTTTTAACAATGTTTATATTCTGAAAATCTCTTGTATGTTCTGTTTGACTGACTGAAAGTCGGAAAGTGTCAGTAATTTTTTCATTCTTTCATTCCGGCATTCATGTCGACCAATAATTGAGGAGTTTTATTAATGGCAACAGTAACCGACGCAAAGAACGGCTTAATTACTGAGAAAATGAAAATTGTTGCACAGCAGGAAGGTCTGGACCCTGAATTCATCAGAAGACAGATCGCTGCAGGTCGCATTGTTATCCCGGACAGCCCGTACAGAGATGTTAAAGTCTGCGGTATCGGCCAGGGTCTGAGAACCAAGATCAACGCATCCATCGGTTCTTCTTCAGACATCGTTGATATGGATCTCGAGATCGCCAAAGCAAAAGCAGCAGAAAACGCAGGCGCCAACACCCTCATGGAACTCGGTACCGGCGGCGACTTCCTCGCAATGAGAAAAGCTGTCTGTGATGCCATTTCTCTCCCGGTCGGCTCTGTTCCGCTGTATCAGGCCTTCATCGAAGCATCCCGCAAATACGGTTCCATCGTCCACATGACTGAAGATGAACTCTTCAAGGCAACCGAGGACCAGGCAAAGGCAGGTACCTGCTTCATGGCCATCCACACCGGTATCAACAAGATCACCCTTGAAAGACTGAAAAAGCACGGACGCTACGGCGGTCTCTGCTCCAGAGGCGGTGCCTTCATGAGCACCTGGATGCTCCACAACGAGAAAGAGAACCCGCTTTACGAACAGTTCGACTACCTCTGTGAGATCCTCAAGGAACACGAAGTCACTCTCTCCACCGGTAACGGTATGCGCGCCGGCGCCGTCCACGATGCGACTGACCGCGCTCAGATCCAGGAACTCATCATCAACTCCGAATGTGCAGAACGCGCACACGAAAAATATGACCTTCAGGTCATCGTCGAAGGTCCGGGTCACGTCCCGCTCGACCAGATCAAGACCAACGTCCAGCTGATGAAAGTCATGAGCAACTACAAACCGTTCTATATGCTCGGCCCGCTGGTCACCGATATCGCTCCGGGTTACGACCACATCACGACTGCCATCGGTGCATCCGTTTCCGCAGCAGTCGGCTGTGACTTCCTCTGCTATGTCACCCCGGCGGAACACCTCGCTCTCCCGAACATCGAAGATGTCATTACCGGTGTCAAGACCTCCAAGATCGCTGCTCACATCGGTGACATGATCCGCCTCGGAAAGAGAGACGAAGACCTCGCCATGGCCCGCGCCAGAAGAGACCTCGACTGGGAAAAGATGTATGAGATCGCCATCGACGGCGAACACGCAAGAGAAGTCCGCAACAGCCGTGCACCGGGCGACGATGACGCCTGTACCATGTGCGGTGACTTCTGCGCCCTCAAGATCGTCAACCAGCACTACGACCTTGCAAAGTAAGTCTGTTCATCAGCCTTTGCAGAACAGGATCATTCCCGATGCATCTTTTCTGAGGTCTGCAGACGGAATGATCTTTTTCAGAATACGGAAGGACGAAAGGATTTTCCGGATCCGTTCTTTTCGTATTCTTATTTTTTTGTTTATCCTTTCTTTACTCTTTTACTCTTTTTTTATCCCGGCAATCTTTTTTGTCTTCTCTGCCTGTGATCGTTTCTGTTGATCGTTATCCTGATATCCTTTTCCGATATCTTTCTGTTTTGCCGGGTAACTGTAAACGACCGGCAGACTGATACAGCATACTGATACGGCAGACCGGTACAGCAGACTGATACGGCAGACAGTAATCGTTTCACAGGCGATCTGAAAAAACATATGCCGAAAGAAGCCGGCAGGAAATCATCACAACGGGCATTCAAGGCAGATAGTATGGCGGCAGGCTTCGTTGTCGACAAGCCATTTGTTCCCCCATATTTTCAGCTGCTGGATGACGACCATGAATTCAATGCCGCATTCAGTCAGTTCGTATTCCGTTTTCGGCGGGATTGCCGTGCTGTCGGTGATCTTCCGGGAAATGACGCCGGCATTTTCAAGTTCTTTCAGTCTGGCCGAAAGGACTTTGGGCGTGATCCCGGCAACGCGTCCGGACAATTCATTGAAATGTTTCGGTGACATATTGTTCTTGTAAAGTTCGTGAAGGATGCAGAGCGTCCATTTTTTGCCGATGAGATCCGTAATTCTGTAAATCGTGCAGTCTTTCATGATCATCAGTTATCCTTATCTGTCTGATCCGTCAGGTTTTCCCGTTATCCTGATCAAGGGGTTCTGAAAAGTATCTTAATGATATTAGTATCTTTCGAACAGATTGCCGTTTACCTGATCTTATTTTTCCTGCTTTGTTTTCCTGCCTTTTTTTCTGCTTTGTTTTTCTGCTTTGTTTTTCTGCTTTGTTTTTTCTGAGATATTCTGT
>JAGAEB010000070.1 GCA_017613335.1 Methanosarcinaceae archaeon | reverse complement strand
GTCTGCCGGGAAATACGGGTCGATGGTATATCTGTCCGCGCTGCCCGGGGTTTCTGCTGCCGGAAAAGCGCCGTAAACGATCCCGTCCTCCGGCGCTTCATTCGTTTTTTCCCCACCGGATACGCCGGTTTCGGAGATTCCTGAAGTTCCGGAGATCCCGGAACTGTCTGACGGAGAGGAAGTGTTTCCGTAGATGTAATCATACAGATTCTTTCCGTCGGACAGCGTATCGTTTTCGGCGCCGAACGGAACGCCGTGGATGAACCAGGAAATGGTGAAGAACGTCAGCATGAAAGTCAGGACAAAAACGATCACGATGAGGGTCTGATTTTTCATGCGGGAATCAAAGAAGTTTTTGTAAATATAGGTATTTGATGAAACAGCCGCTCCGTCCGGGCAGAAGGAGCTCTGCAGGATCCGGGAAGATCAGAAGGAATCCCGGAAAATCAAAAAGAAGCCGGGAAAATCAAAAAGAGGCCGGAAATCAGAGGGCATCCGGAAAGTAAAAAGGAAGACGGGAGAATCAGAAGAAGCCGGTAAATAAAAAATGCCGGAAAGTCCTGAGAGGAACTTTCCGGCGTGCCGGGCACAGCCGCGGCAGGGATCCGGATGTGCCGGAGAATGGCACGTCCGGTTGCGGTGTTACTGTCTGCTGATCCTGACGTTGATCTTCATGTCGCTGAGGACTTTGCTGATCTCTCTGCAGGCCAGGAACATTTCGATCTCGCCGGTCTCTTTGTTTTCGAGACGCGGTTCTGCGGCGATCTGGATGTCCTGCGTGTCTTTGCCGCGGGTCACGCGGGGGCAGGAGATCATGTCGCTGCAGGACAGTCTGTAAAGAGAATCTCTGCCTGTCGGAGAGATCCAGATGCTGCCGGCCTGTTCTTTGATCTTGTCGCCGAAGTCTTTCCAGTCGATATTGCCGTCGACGGTGAGCTCCAGACGGAGGTGGGTCCTGTCGCCGATATCTTCCGCGGCGAGATCGCCGAGGAATTCCCTGAATTCGGATGAACTGCGGTTGACAGATTCGGATTCTTTGCGGGAGATGTCTTCTGCTTCATCGGGGAAGAAAGGTGCCAGGTTGATCTTGGACGGTGCGGGCGTCATCAGGGAAACGCCGACGTAGATGATGAGGGCCAGAGAGAGGGAGAGGAGAATACCGTCGCAGGGGAAAAGCGAGCCGACGGCTTCACCGGCGATCCCTGTGGCGATCTCGGTCATGGTAACGCCTGTTGCGACTGTATAAGCGCTCATGATGATCTGGGCGGCGGCACCGACGATCATGGAGGCGGTCGCACCTTCTTTCGTGGCTCTCTTCCAGTAAAGGCCGCCCATGAGCGGGAAGAAGTATGCCGCAGTCGCGATGAATGTGGCGATGTGGATGAAGTCGATGATGTTGATCGGGAGGAATGAGAGAATGATACCGCCGAGAATGATGATGACGACAGCGACGCTGTTGACGGCTTTCATTTCTTTCATGGTGGCGTCCGGTTTGATGTATCTCTGGTAGAGGTCTCTTGAGATACAGGAACCGCCGGATGTCGCGAATGTATCGGAGCAGGACATGGAGGCGGCTGTCAGGCCGAGCGCCAGGAACATGAGGACGGGCGTTGAGAAATTGTCCGTGAAGAACAGGAGAACGCCGAGTTCTGATTCCGCAACGGCAAGACCGACGTCTGCCATCTGCCAGAGGCCGGGGTACAGGAATCTGAGACCGACTGCCGTGATCAGACAGAGGACGCAGAAAACGAAGAATATGAGAATTGTTCCGAGGAAGAAACCGTTGCGTGCGGATTTTTCATCTCCGGCTGCCCAGACTTTCTGCCACTGGTCGTGTTCCATGAACCAGCCCGGAATGATGGCGACGCTTGTGATCACGACGCCCAGGATACCGATCGAGAACGGGTTCCACCAGTTCTCCTGAGCCATGGATTGGCTGAAAAAGAGGTCGGAGAGCGTCGTCGTTGTTTCGAGACCGCCGAACCAGCCGACAGAATAGCCGACGACGCCGACGGCAGCGAAGATCATGACGGAGGTCAGGAGCAGGAACTGGAGGACGTCAGTCCACATGACAGCGGAAAGACCGCCGAGGAGAACGTAGACGGAAACGCAGATGCCGATCAGGAGAGCGGCGTAAATGGGGCTGATGCCGAAGAAAAGTTCAAAAACGAGTGCGAGGCCGCTGATGTCTGAGGCGGCGAAAAGCATCATGACGATCACGACGATCACGGCGATCGGGGCGCGGATGATGCCTGCGTAACGCTGTTCGAGGAGTTCCGGCTGGGTGATCGACGGGAGACTCTTGATCTTGCGGACGAGGAGCGCGATGATGAAAAGAGCGATGACGTTCGGGGCAGCGAATTCCCAGACGGAACCCGTACCGAGGACCATGAAAAGCGCGATCACGGAAAGAAGACCGCCGGCCGTGATCCACGAGGCTGCGGCTGAAAAACCGATCGGGACCGGTCCGAGTTTTCTTCCGGCGATCCAGAAGTCTGTCACGGATTTCTGTTTCTTGTTGAAATACCATCCGACAGAAAATAAAACGGCGACATAGACCGCCAATAAAGCAATGAATACTGACAGGTATAACGAATCCATAAGGAAACCTCACAGGCAGGACCGCCGGCAGACCTGCCCGGGCGGGATATCTGAAACGGCGCATCCTGCAGAAGAATATGAAAATATCAGACAGCTTCTGAAAATATCAGACAGCTTCTGAAAATACGAATATAACACAGGCAGGATCGTCCGTCATATGATACCGGACAATGCTGTGCTGAAAATAATACCGAATCTGATTTAAAGGTACCTGAATCCTTCGGGAGATGACACGGGATATCTGCCTTTCAGCATGTCAGGACGCGTCGGGATTTTCGGATGTCAGGACTTTTTTTCTGCACGTCCGGAGAAATGTCAGCAGAAAATAAAAAAAAGCAGAACGGACCGGACGGTCCGTTCTGTGTTGTTTCTGTTTTGTCTGATGCCGGAAATCCGGTCAGTCAGCTGACGATCCTGTAGATGTATCCGTTTTCGCTCACGGTCTTTTCGAGTTCGATCAGATCGCGGCCGTCGATAGCGCGGTCTTCGTTGAAATCGAACACGACGTCTTCCGGAAGCGGCGTTCCGTTGACGAGATAATCGATTATGGCGATCACAAGGCCGATGCCTGCCCGTTCTCTGACGACAGGGTTCGGCGTTCCGGTCCCGCCGGTATAGAAGGATCTCTCATCCTTATATTCAATGTTGTTGAAGGTCACGGTTGCCGTGTAGACAGCAATGTCGCCGTCTGTCACGGCTGTGACGGTTGCCCGGACATTTTCCGCGAGGACTGCGCCGTCTTTGTCGATGAAAGTCGCCGTTACTTTGTAGTCTGTCTTGGAAATTTTCTGCCAGTTCCATTCGACGTTGTACGTTCTGATCCACTGGCCGTACAGCGTCACGACGCCGGATCCGTCGTCAAGACCGGACAGCTCAGAGAAGTTCAGCTCTGCGGCGTCGGGGGCAAAGCCGGTGCCGCTTCCGTCTTCTGCCGTGTTCCATTCTGTAAAGACGTGATCGTCGAGTTCAAGGGCAGGCGCGGCAGTCACGCTTTCGTTGAGCGTAACAAGTGATCCGTCCGGGATGCTGCCGTTGTAATCTGCGTTGTTGGCATCGTAAGAAACGCGATAGACCATTTCTGCGAAGCCGGCAATGTAATCCGCTGCGGCATACAGACCGGAGGATGCATCCTTTTCAGGGATGAGCGCAGCGCTGCTGCTCACTTCGGCGCCGTTGAGCGTCCAGTTGACGAAACGGTATCCGTAAGCAGGCGAGGCCGTTGCGCCGGAAGGCTGTCCTGTCACGACACCGATGGTCTCGTTTGAGCGATCGACAGTGCCCATCGTTTCGTTTGAAGAAGCATAGGTGATCGTCGTCGTGTTTTCGGTGTAGCCGGCTTTGAGGTTCAGGTCGTCGGTCACGGCCGTGCTGAAGTTGTAGAGTTGATCGGATCCGTCAGCTTTCCAGCCGTTGAACGTGAATCCCGTTTTTGCCGGCGCCGGCGTCGGTTCAGGAACGGGGCTGTTCTCAGGAACGGTCGTCGCCGTCGGGGACGGCTCAGGGCTTCCGCCGTCGGCATCAAAGGTGACGTTGTACATTCTGATCCACCGGCCATACAGCGTCACTTTATTGTCATCGCCGGCAAGTTTCTCCGCTTCAGAGAAGTTCAGTTGGGTCACGCCGGGTGTAAAGTTGCTGCCGCTGCCGTCTTCTTTAGTGTTCCACGCCGTGAAGACGTAACCGTCGAGTCTGAGGGCAGATTCAACGGTCACAGGCCTGTTGATGCTGACAGTCGAATACTCAGGTACGCTGCCGCTGTAATTGTCATTGTTTTTATCGTAATAAACATCGTAAGTGACTTCTTCGAACCTGGCTCTGTAATCTGCTGAGGAATACATACCGGATGCATCCTTTTGGGGGATGAAAGAAGCGTTGGTACTCACTGCTGCGCCGTCGAACGTCCAGCAGGCGAACCTGTAGCCTTCTAAAGCGGCAGCGGTCGCGCCTGAAGGCTGTCCTGTCAGGACGCCGACTGTTTCACCCGAACGATCGACAGTGCCCCTCGATGTGTTTGAGGAACTGTAATTGAAAACAGCCGTCTTTTCAGACCAATTCGCATAAAGCGTCATGTTTGAAAAAATCGTGTTGTTAAAGTCAAATGGTTCCCTGACCCCGTCGATCACCCGGTCCCAGCCTGTTAAGTCGAACCCGGACTTTTCCGGCGCCGGGCTCGGTGCAGAAATATTGCTCCCGACAGCAGCCGCGGCCGGAGATGGCGTCGGGCTGCCGCCGTCAGCATCGAATGTGACTGTATGCATGATAGGCGTCGGCGTCGGCATCGCCGTCGTTGTCGGCATCGGGGTCGGCGTCGGCATCGCCGTCGGTGTCGGCGTCGATGTCGGCATCACCGTCGGCGACGGCACCGGCGAGTCAGAAGCAGCAACACAGGCGGCTGAGATCATCATAAGAAACATGACGGAAATAAGAATACAGATCAAACGTATTTTTCCCTGCATAATGATCACCTTTCTTTATTGTGAAATATAATATTCAACGACATGATGATCCGAATAAAGAGAATACTCGCTTCGGAAGAGACACAAAAATGAATATTATACCAATCTTTTGAAAAGTTATAATCGTGTCGGTCATCCGGATGTCTTTAACGAGACAGATGAGAATCATTCCGAAAAAGAAATAAAAAAGGAAAGCCAATCCGACGGTCGCAGAAAAGTTCCGACGGACGACCGCCCGGACGATGGATCTCTTCCGGGAAAATAAAAAAAAAGCAGAACGGATCCGGAGATCCGTTCTGCTTTTTTTCTATTTTCCCGGAAGAGATCCATCGTCCGGGCGGTCGTCCGTCGGAACTTTTTCTGCGACCGTCGGATCGGCTTTCCTTTTTTTATTTCTTTTTCGGAATGATTCTCATCTGTCTCGTTAATGTCATCCGGATGACCGAC
>JAGAEB010000069.1 GCA_017613335.1 Methanosarcinaceae archaeon | reverse complement strand
GTGACTGCACTGTTTGCCGTGACTGCACTGTCTGCCGTGACTGCACTGTCTGCCGTGACTGCACTGT
Organism: Methanosarcinaceae archaeon; assembly: GCA_017613335.1. Taxonomy (GTDB): domain Archaea; phylum Halobacteriota; class Methanosarcinia; order Methanosarcinales; family Methanosarcinaceae; genus Methanofrustulum. The sequence continues at coordinate 18,508 of JAGAEB010000069.1, read as the reverse complement.
CTGCCGTGACTGCACTGTCTGCCGTGACTGCACTGTCTGCCGTGATCGGCACTGCCTGTCCTGTCCTTCGTTGCCTGTGTTGATCTTATCCCTGTTCCGTTTCAGTCAATCATAAAGGACGCCGCTCATCATCGATAAAAAAAGCAGCGGATCGTCCATCCGCTGCTTTCTTTTTTGTTTCGGGTATCTGTTCCGGGTATCCTCTCTGCCCGGAATGATGTGTGTATTCGTCTTTCTGATCTTTTCCGGTTTCCCTTTGCGGGCTTCAGGCCTTCCAGGAAGCCCGTCACTTCGGGAGAGAAACCGCCGCCGTGTTCTTTCATTTCCTTTCTGCCTTCGTTCATATCGCTGCCGTCAGACATGTCTTCAAGGATGTCATCATCCGGATCACCGGCTTTCAGGGCGGTTTCATCACCGGCGAGGAAATCTTCAAGGGCTTTTTTATTCCGGATGACACGTTCGACGGTCGGGTCGATCTGATAGGCTTTTTCAAACGAGCGCATCGCTTCGCTGTAATTTCCCGTGTTCTGGAAAACGCACCCTCTGTAATACCATGTCTTCGGATTTTCCGGACCGAGAGCAAGAGCTTTTTCGATCATAGAGACGGCTTTTCCGGCATCTTCCTCATTGCCGTAGCGGGAAAGGTAAAAGGCCCTCTTGGAAAGCGTCTTGACATCATCCGGATTCAGAGCAAGCGTCTCGTCCCAGACAGCCGCCGCTTCCGACAGCCTTCCGGTCTGCGCATAAATATAACCCTGCGTGAACAGGCACTCCGGATCCCTCGGCGAGATCTCAAGCGCTTTTTCAATCGCGGACAGCGCTTTCGTAAATTCTTTGCGGCGCAGACAGGACGAAGCCAGCCAGACATAAAGGGAGGCATTTTCAGGCATGAAAACGAGAGACGCCTGAATCTCACTGACGGCATCCTGATATCTCTTCGTCAGATAGAGGACGGAAATCTTTTTAAGATGCGCTTCCGGATAATCCGAACGCATTTCGATCGCTTCATCAAGTGCTTCAAGCGCCTGCGCAAATTCCCTCATCCTGATACAGCACTCCCCGATGAGCATATGGCAGGTGTAATTTCTTTTATTGATCTTCAGCGCTTTTCTGAAAGAACTGACGGCTTCCTTGTATTCTTTCCGGGCCATCCTGAGATAACCTTCCGCCATCTGATGTCTGGAAAGCCCCGGATTCATTTCTCTGGCTCTTTCAAAGCATTTTTCAGCATTTTCAAGATCGTTGGGCGATTTCGTCCTGAAATTATCTTTCAGATACGATATGCCTTCCGAATACCATTCTTCCGACGTCATCGGCTCGGTCTGAACGCCCGATCCGGCAGAGATGAGTTCTTCCTTCTTCTCTGCGACTTCCTTTTTCATTTTCTCATCAAGTTCAGCTGTCCATTTTTCGATGAGGGACGGCACATCTGCATCTTTGAAGACCGAATCTCTGGCTCTTTCATAGATCGAAGACAGCCGCCCGTATCCGGGAACCGTTTCCAGCACATCCGTCATCACGTTGAGAGCATATTCGATATCTCCCTCTTTCCTGAATTCAAGAGCCAGTTTTATACGGTTTTCGAGGGACGTTGCCGGAATGACATGCTCCGCCGTGAATTTCGTCGAAACATTTTCCGAAGAAATTTCCTTCGGAATGAAAAGAACAGGGAGATAATTTTCCAGATCCTTGTCTTTTCTGTATGTCGATGAGCTGCTGAACCCGGAATAGCGGAGATCTTTCAGCAGATCATTGTCGGCCACATTTTCCGCAGAGAAATATCTGCCGTTATTGAATGCTTCCTGGAGCGGGACCTCCGGATTGAAAAGGTCCGTATCAAAAATGAATCCGTATCCGCCGTTATACGGGATCCAGCGATAAATCAGTCCGAATGAGAAGACACGGTTGTTTTCAGGAACATAGATGCCCTTATTTCCGGCATGATCTTCTTCCTCACTGTCCGGTTTTTCATCGAAAACAGGTGAATCTTCATCCGGTTCCTTTTCAAGAAGTTCCTGCAGATGTCCGGCTTCTTTGACCATTTCTGAAAACGCCGACAGATTTTCCGTGCGCGATCCGCAGTTTCTGAATGACAGACTTAAAAGCTCGGCTATGGTCTCCGGGCCTGCAATGCCGTCAGCGATGTTTTTGTCAGTGATCTCCGAAACATGTTTCAGGAACTCCTTTCCGTTTTCGAACATTTTTTCTTTCAGAAGAAGATACGCTGTCGTCTTTTTGAGAAGCGTGTAAGCGGCCGGTCTGTCGGATGTCTTCCGGAAGAGTTCTGTCAGAAATTCCGATACGAGCGGATAAGAGCCGGACAGGTAGACGCAGTCCAGGAAATCCGTATAACCTTCATCGGGCGCCTTTTCAATAAGACCGGCCATTGTGTAACCTGTTTTCTCATCGTTTCCGGAATCGTTTTCCGGGATCATCAGATCAAAATAGACGGCATAACAGAGGGCGGCATTTTCAACGGGACCTGCTTTCCGGAAGCAGAGCGCCGCCGAGAGGATCAGATCCGGCTGCGGGATGATCCGGAATGCTCTGAGATAGAGATCGGCCGCTTCTCCGATTTCTCCGGCATCATATTTCAGCCGGGCTGCCTGTTCACAGAACTCGGGCGATCCCGGCTGGTTTTCCGCAATGACTTTCAGTTCCTCTGCCAGTCCTGAAAGGCTTTTCAGATTTCCGTTTTTCACGGCATTGAGATAACGGCTTTTGATGCTGCTCCATGTCTTTCTGTCTTCCTGATATCTTTCATAAATGACATGACGGTTCCGCGGATAGTCAAATTCAGGCTGTCCCGGCTCAGAATCCGCATTTTCATGTTCTGCCCGGTCCTTCCAGTCAGAAACAAGCTCTGACAGCTGCGTATTCACCGTAAAATATCTGATGGGTGCATCCGGATTTACCGGAACTGCTTTTTCACGGACGGGCTTTGCCGTTATGCTGGACGGATATGGTTTTATAAACGTCTTTCCGGAAACGCGTGAACTGACGGAGGCCAGCGGGTCCGGATCGCGGGACGCCCCGCGGGACAGCGTACCGACAGCTGAAAAAGGCGCCGTCTCGTCTTTATAAGCCCAAAAATAACGGATCTCCGGAAACGGCAGATAATATCTCCTGTCGACCGTATCCAGAATAACAAAATCCTTATCAAAAACTTCCGGTATGCCGGTCAATTCCTCTCCGGATGATAAATAAACAGTGATCTTATGTGATATATCAAAATATTCCGATAAATTGTGGTTCATTGTTCTTTCTCCGTTTCATTCATTTTGTTTCATTCATTTTTATTCTGTTTTCAAAGCTGCGGTTCTTTATGATCATCTGCAGTTTTTCCGGCTTCATGTCGTTTTTCAGTCATTCCGTTTTTTCCGGTATCTTTCATTTTCTGTCGTTTTTCATTATCTTTCTTTTTCTGTTGTTTTTTATTATTTTTTGTTTTCTGTTGTTTTTTCATTATTTTTTGTTTTCTGTTGTTTTTTCATCGTTTTTTGTTTTCTGTTGTTTTTTCATTATTTTTTGTTGTTTTTTCATTATTTTTTGTTTTCTGTTGCCTTACATCATTTTTCAATTTATTCATCAAATTAAGATGTATTTCATACTTTTGTTTTTCAGACATTTCTGCTTTATATGTGTTTTCATGTCTTTCAATGTCTTTCAGGGATACCGTCCCATTCTTCTTTGTCTTTTTTCCGGCTTTTTACCCGGGGATGAAGAATTTTCTGAATTCTCTGACAGCATAATTGTCCGTCATTCCGGCGATATAGCTGCAGATGACTGACAGAAGAGCAAAGTTGTTTTCGAGACAGGCGCGGACGAATCTCTCTTCTTCTTTCATTTCAGAGACCGGCATTTTCAGGATGCTGTTCAGATATGATACATCCGAAAAGACGGAAATGTCGACATTTTCCGGAATGACGATCTCATCTGCTGAAATCCTGAGTTTCATGATGTCTGTCAGCCGGCGGAAGGCTGCGCCGGACGAATTCCGGAGACTGATCTGCGACTGAAGGACAGTCTCTCCCGTCTCATCGGTATCGTCATCACCATCCGTTCCGAAAATGACGCCTTCGTTCCGGAATTCAACATCGTATATTTCCGCATTTCTTTTCAGGAACATTTCCAGACGCGTTCTTTCATAGCCCGGAAGCTGAAGCGGATTTTTGTAAAGAGACCGGAAAAGCTGCCGGATCACATTTTCCGCGCGTTCATCGAATATATTCACGTCAGATGCAACGCTGATGCGGCAGCTGATCCATTTCTTCAGACTGTCGTCCGTTTCTTTGCCGACAGCGGAAAGATCTGCGATCTTTCTGCAGAGAATGACGCAGGTGCCTCTTTCATCTGAAAGACTGCATCCCTTACGGAGCTGAACGAATGTCTGACGTGTCAGCTCACCGTCCTCCTGACAGCGGCGCTGCGCTTCGAAACAGACATCCGAAACATAATATTCCGTCAGGCAGCGGATGAGATGATCCCCGAGGAACAGACTTCTGTCCTGTTTCGTCCTTTCCAGATCATCGTGCAGTTTCCGCAGGAAAAGGAGGGGACGTTCATTTTCCGGATCATTTCTGTGCCTTTCAAGGATTTTTCCGGATATCCTGATCAGCTGATCCCTTATATTTTCTGAACTGAGTTTCGTTTCCTTGTTTTTGGCGGCGTCATCCAGATCCTGCTGTCTCTGGGCGATCTCATCTGCCGCAGCAACGATCTGCCCTTCGAGCGTCACAGAAAAATCCGTTTCAGGGAAAAGGCATGAAGGATCTCTTTCCGGATGGATGAATCTTGAAAGATCATATTGTTCACCGTTTGTCTTCGTATGCTTCAGGATACCTTCCAGCGTCTGCCAGCACAGATTTCTGCCGTAAACGCCGACACGGTGTGTTTCAATAAAGTCGAGCAGACGGACACCGTGGTAATTGTGACGGAAACCGCCGTATCTGAGAGGCAGCTGCTCCGGGAGCAGTCCGGTTTCACGGCCCGACATGATCTCATGAAGAACACGCTCGCCCCGATGTCCGAAAGGCGTATGCCCGAGATCGTGACCGAGAGCGATCGCTGCTGTCAGATCTGCATCCGCGCCCAAAAGACGCGCCATCAGTTCCGCAATGTGGGCCACTTCCAGAGAATGGGTCAGCCGTGTCCTGTAATGATCGTTCATCTCCCCCGGATAGATCTGCGTCTTATCCTGAAGACGACGGAACGGTCTTGAAAAGATGATCACATCCTTGTCTCCGGCAAATCCCGATGAAAAGACGGATCCCGGAAGACCTTCCCCGAAAATGCCCGTCCCGAAATCCTCTTCCGGCGGAAACAGACAGTCCGTCGGCCTGAAGACCTGCTTCAGGCCGGCTGTTTTGACAGATGTTCCGGCAGACGATCCGGCCGTTCCGGCTTCTCCGGCAGACGATCCGGCTTCCGTGTTCATTATTCCCGCCTGCATATCATTTGTTTCTGTCTCTCTTTTTTCCGGTCCTTCCCGTGCATCTTCTCTGTCCATAAGATCACCCGTTATCCGAAATGATCTCAAAGAATATTAATAAACTGAATCAATAATCCGGATCATCAGCAGATCCTCAGATCTGTTCATCAGCAGATCCTGAGATTTTTTCAGCATCGACTCCTGAGATCTTTTCATCATCGACTCCTGAGATCTTTTCATCATCGACTCCTGAGATCTTTTCATCTCGACTCCTGAGATCTTTTCATCAGCCGATCCTGAGACCGGATCGACGGTTCTTTATCGTTTTATTTTTATCTGTTCGTGACGTACTGTGTCACATGAGTTTTTTAAGCAGTCTGTCAGTCAGCATGTCGGCTGAAAAAGCGGCCGACATGGTCGTTTCGGGCAATGATGAAAAAAAGGAAAAAGGTCTTGAATGGATCAGCGAAAATCCGGATGAGGGGTATCATGCGCTCATCAGCAGATTTGCCGCGGGCATTTCCAAAGACCCGGGCAGAAAAGGACAGCCTCCTGTCGTCGGCGACATTTTCGATCTGATATGCCGGACGCCTGATCTGACAGATGATCAGATCTGTCTCTTCATGAGCGGCTGTCTCAAGCGTTCCCCGGCGATCTTTCTTGATGAAGAAAAGATACCGGAAGACTTTTTTGCAAGAGGACGCCCCGGCATTCTCTCTGCGCTTCACGACAATAATGAAGATGTCCGCAAAAGAGCGCTCGACGCTCTCTGCATGACCGATTTCCCGGAAGAAACACTCGATGATATCCTGCCGATGATATCCAAAGAAGAGACGCTCTGCGAAAACGCCATGAAAGTCCTTCCTCACATTCAGGGAGACCTGACGCCTGCCGCTGATGCTTTATACGGACTGCTCAACGTCCATCCGTACGGCGAAACAGCTTATAAGATCATCATCAGCCTCAAGGACAGACTTCCCTGTGACGCAGATGCCATGAAAAAACTCCTTGATGACACCGGATCGAGAGGCCGTAAAAAAGCTGTCGCTGTTGCCCTGGCCTACAGCGAAAGCGACGACCGCATCTACGATCTTCTCGCCGGCGCCGTCCGGAAAGATGAAGACGTCCGCGGCTATGTGATCGATTATGTTGAAAAGAAAGAGGTTCTCAGCGAAGCCGACATGGATATGGCCTGGGATGCTCTTGTCTTTTCAGAATCCGATTTTACGATCAGCCGCGCGCTCCGGGTCCTTCCGACACAGGGCAGAATGTCTCTCTCGCTTTTCCTGTATCAGATCAGAAACGGTGACCGCAGGTCACTCGTCTATGCGCTGCGCTGCTTTGCGGCCATGAAAGAAAGAAAAGAATTCGCAGGGAAATCCTCAAATCCGCTCAACGATCCGGACGACATGAAACAGGCTTCCTCTATTGCTCTTTCCGATCTGGCTGACGTATCCGGCGACATTTTCGGCAGGATAGACATTTCTGATTACCCGCATCTCGGAAATTTCCTGAAACAGAGAGGCGCCGGCTTTAAGGAAAGTGAACGGATCGCCGAAGCGGCCTGCGACCGCTGCCGGAACGAAAACGTTCCCGTCTCGCCCGAGATCCTTTCTTCGCTCGGACCGGATGCGCTTGCCGCGACCGTCGACGAAGCGATCCGGAAGATATTCGCTTCATACGGCAGGGGCTATGATGACGACTTTTCCGAAAAATTCACGGCCGGCCTGGAAGACATCCTTCTGATCGACAAAACGATCATCGCCGCCGCCGTCAAAGCAGCAGGATATGCGTTCACGCTGAATGGTTACACGAATGAGATCCGGATCAGCAGCAATGATGCAAACGCTGCCGTCAACCGCCTCCGCACGATCCGGAATCCCGCCGCCGACAACATCCTCAATCTGATCTCCCGTAAAAAAGACCTGATGATCACCGTCTGTCCTGAAAACGGATCATCCGGCGCGTCAGAGGAAGCAGCCGTCGTCAGACTTTCATTCGAAAGCCAGAGAGAAACAGCAGATGCCGAACTTGAAAGACGTGGTTTTCCGGTCTACAGCCCGAAAGCCTACCTCAGAAACCGACCACGATCTTTCCGAACGTCTGATCTGAAAATTTTTCCCGATGCAGATACGTTCCGATCATCCCGGTTTTCTTTTTGTGAAAACCGGGGTTCAGAACACATCAGACCGGCTTTACGGCCGGAGACCCGGCGCTTATTCTCTGATCCATCCTTTTTCTTTCAGGAGCGCTTCAACGGCGACCCAGTCAACGTACGGTCTTTTCGACATTTCAGGATTCCTGATCAGCGGAACGCCGAGCGCCGCATCATCGATAAAACAGTTCGCATACAGTTTCTGAGATGATGTCCATTTTTTCTGCTCCGGATTCTCATTGACATGCCAGAGAGGAATGTTATTTCTGTCAAACCAGTCAACGGCTTCCTGAAGGGCATCACACGACGGCGCTTCTGAATATTCGTCATCAGGATTCCTGACATTTGAATGGTCGTATTCCTTGTCATCCATGAAATGGCCGCGCATCGTATACAGGATCAGATGATGCCCGTTTTCAACAAGTTTTCTCAAAACCGGTGCGGCGCCGATATCCTTTCCGATGCGCGGATATTCATGTGTCACACACGTTCCGTCAAAATCAACTGCAATGATCGCCATGATCTCAAACCCCGGCATTCTTTATGAGCCGATAAGGCAGAACGGGGATTAAAATATATGGTCAGGCTGATAACTTCAAACGGTTTTGTAGTTTTATATACGTTTTTATATGTTCAGGGACTCGTATACACTGCAGATTCAGCCGCATCACAGCAAAAATGAACATATTCCGGTAAATATGTTTCAGGAATACCGTTTCATCTCTGCTGTCGATGTATAAGACATAAATCCGGATCAGACGAACCGGCTGAAGCCGGCGGTCAGGGGAAAACGACAACAACAGGCTATGCTGACCGGACAGATCATACAAAAGCGCAGACAGCGCAGTCAGTGCCGTGACAACGCAGACAGCGCCGTGACAGCGCAGTCAGTGCCGTGACAACGCAGACAGCGCCGTGACAGTGCAAATATGAACAATGCAGCGCAGACAGTACAAACATCAAAAAATCATTTTCGGGGTGTTCTGAATGAAAAAACCGACATATCATAAATCCGGCAGGACGGGATCAGGCCTTTTACGGCGTCTTTCCGGATCATTATCCGGATCATTATCCGTTCTTCTGTTACTGATCATCATTTCATCCGTCTGTCTCAGCGGATGCCTGACGACAGACAAACAAAAAAATACAGGATCGCCTGACACGGGTCACATGACTTCTTTTTCTTCCGACGAAGAACTTCAGGCCTATCTGGCAAAAGCGGAAAGCAGCCCGTACGCCTATGCGGCAGGATACGGCCGCGGCACGGCTGCTTTAAAAGCCACGGCCTTTGCAGACACTGCCGTCATGATGGAATCTTCCGCAGAAGCGCCGGCCGCCGTTCCGGCACCGACTTATTCAGCCGCGCAGTCCTATGATAACGGGAACGAAGCAGGCGGCAACGATGTTGAGAGATATTCCGGAACAAACACAAGAACAGAGTTTGTCGACGAAGCGGACATCATCAAGACCGACGGCAATTACATTTACTACAAGAGCGACAACTGGTATTACGTTCAGGATAATAACGGCAAATACAAAGATTTCAGAAAAACATATATCATCGACGCTCTTCCGCCGGAAGAAGCCGCGATCGTGTCTGCGATCGAAGACGACATGTATATCACAGGTCTTTATCTCGTCAACGATTCACTGATCATGGTCGGCAGCAGCGAGATCAAATGCTATGACGTGAAAGATCCTGAAAACCCGTCCCTTCGCTGGTCTGAGGACACAGACGGCTATTATGAAAATTCACGCCTGATCGACGACACGCTCTATCTCGTCACATCCAAATACAGAGTTTCCTATCCGGTCAGATACCTGGACACCAAGATCGCAGCAGACCGCGTTTTCGCACCGGCGGTCCCGGGCGTCTTTTCATCCGATATCTCCATGACGCATTATCTCACGAAGATCGACCTTTCCGACGGTCTTGTCAAAGACACCGTCGCAGTTCTCGGAAACTATGACACGGTCCTTTACGTCAACAGCAAAAATGCCTACCTGACGAGCCACTACATCCCGGATGAGCAAAAAGCATCCATCAATTTCCTCAGAGAAAACGGATCGCGCTACTTCCCGGACGATGTCATGGACAAGGTCATCCGCGTCCTTGACAACGATGATTTCGGTGACAGAGCCAAGTACATCGAGATCGACGAAACGATCGAAGCCTATTTCAGCACGCTTTCCGATGACGATGCTGAAGAAATATCCGAGAGAATCGATGAAGACTTCAATGAATACTATTCCGATCTTCTCCTCGAAAAAGAATTCAGCCTGATCACAAGAGTCAACCTCGACACGTTCGATGTCACATCCGGCTCCATGCCCGGAAAACTCCTCAACGATTACGCCCTTGACGAATATGACGGAAACCTGAGGACAGCATCCACGATCGGCAACAGCTGGCGCACAAGAAACGATTCTTCAAGCATCGTCACCGTTTTCGATGAGGATATGGCCGTCATCGGTTCCCTGACGGACATCGGCAAAGGCGAGCGCATCTACAGCGCCGTTTTCACCGGAGAGACGCTGTACCTCGTCACTTTCAGAGAAACGGATCCGTTCTTCGTCATCGACCTGAGCGATCCGGAATCACCGTCCGTCTCAGGCGAGCTCAAGATCCCGGGCTATTCCTCCTATCTCCGCCCGATCGGCAACGACCTTGTCATCGGCATCGGCATGATCAACGGCAGCAGCAAGATCTCTCTCTTCGATGTCGCCGATCCGGCCGAACCCAAAGAGATCGATTCATTCGTCCTCGATGAATACACGTCCGCCGTCTATGATTTCCATGCATTCCTCTGGGACAGCGACAATAATATCCTCGTTCTTCCCGCAGGCCGCCACGCCTACATCTTCAGCGTCACGGAAAACGGCATCGACCTTCTCAAAGACGACGAACACGGCGATGAAGAAAGATATGATTACGTCACAAGAGCCCTCTACATCAACGACTGCCTCTACACAGTTGCCTCAGAAAGCATCCACGTCATCGACATGGACACCTGGGAAACGATCAACGTGATCGACATCCCGCCGTCCGTCTACCCGGACTGGGATGATTATTACTACGATCTGTATGAGGAACCGATCGAACCGGTCGAACCGGTCAAAGCCTGAACGGTCGTATGTAGAAAAAAATCTCCGAATAAGGAGACCTGGTGTCCCGGTCTCCTTCTTTTTATTTTGAAAAATAAGGCCCGACAGAAAACACAGACAACATGCCGCGAATTTTCATTCATCTTCACCGGATCCGCCCGTCACATCTTCAGAATTTTTTCAATTGATGAGGCGATATTCAGGACGACATCATCATCCATGACGGGTCCTGTGATCGATATGCCGACAGGCATTTTTCTGACGAAGCCCGCCGGGACGGAAATGCCCGGAAAGCCGCCGAAATTTCCGATGATGAGATGGTTTTCAGATATCAGGAATTTGTCTGAAAGGCGGTCTTCGTTCATCTTCCCGAATGCCGGCGCGATGCCGAAAGAAGTCGGCAGGATCATGCCGTCATATTCGCTGAAGAGTTCCGTCATTTTCTCAACGATCAGACGGCGGACGCGGCAGGCGCTGATGAAATATTTTTCACGGTTTTCCTGCTGAAGGACCATATGTCCGATGAGAAGCCTTTTTTTGACGTTTTCCGAAAAGACGTCCGGTCCGGCTTCCGCGATGATCTCATCGATGCTCTTTCCGTCATTTTCCGGACCGAACGGATGATCCGAAAGATCGGCCGTATTGGTAACGGCTTCGGCGCAGGATATCGCCAGATAGGCCGGATTGACGGCTCTGAGGAGTTTCCTGTCAAAGGAGATCTCATCGACGGTCATGCCGGAGCGGCGGCATTTGTCGATCGTATCCGCAAAGATTTTCAGGATCTCTTTCCGGTCGTCTTCTTCTGCCTTTCCGTCAGGCCTGTTTTCTTCCTTTTCGTTTTCTTCCATTCCGTTTTCTTTCATTCCGTTTTCTTTCATTCCGTTTTCTTTCATTCCGTTTTCTTTCATTCCGTTTTCTTTCATTCCGTTTTCTTTCATTCCGTTTTCTTTCATTCTGTCTTCTTTCATCCCGCCTTCTTCCGGGAAACAGACCTCTCTGATGTAAAACAGCTTTCTGCCGGAAACATCGCCGTCGAGAGATGAAACCAAAGATCTGCCGTCATCCGTGAGGGTTCTTATGTCCTTTTCATCATATCCTCTGATCGCCTCTGTCACATAGGCCGCATCTCTGACGTTTCCCGTCAGACAGCCGACATGGTCCAGAGACGGCGCATACGGGAAAAGACCGTATCCGGAAATAAGACCGTATGTCGGCTTGAATCCGACAACGCCGCCGTAGGCGGCGGGTTTTCTGACGGAGTCTCCCGTATCGCTTCCGAGCGCGAACGGAACGATGCCGAGGGCGACCGCGGCCGCAGATCCTGACGATGAGCCGCCGATGCTCCTGTTCCTGTCATGCGGATTTCTGACGATCCCTGTATGGCCGGTCGTTCCGGTCCCGCCCATCGCCAGTTCATCGAGAACGGTCTTTCCGACGAGAACAGCCCCGGCTTCTTTCAGTTTCCTGTAAACCGTCGAATCATATCCGGGGACATAATCTTTCAGCAGATTCGACGATCCGGTCGTCAGGATGCCGCGCGTCGCAAAATTATCTTTCAGAGCATAAGGAATGCCCCGAAGAGGAGAACCGGTGTCTCTGTTTTCCTCATTTGTTCTCTCCGGAAGGATCGTCACGAAACAATTGAAGTCCGCCTGATATCTTTCAGCGGCCGATACCGCTCTTTCAAAAAGAATGTCAGGTGTCGTCATTCCTGAATCAAGGGACGCGCGCATTTCATCAATGCTCATGAAAGCGTTTCCGACAGCGTTCACGGGAAAAATTCCGTCATCGTTTCCGGCTGAGTTCCCTGAAGATTCTGAAATTTCCTGTTTTTCTCTGATGATGTCTCCCGCAGTTTTGTCCCGGATCATCTTTCCTGTGTTTTTCTCCGGGATATCCGTTCCCGGTTTTTCCGGCATCTTTTCCTGAAGGGACTCTGTCTCATTTTTTCCGGCGGGCAACGTCACGATGTGACAGATTTCCGTTTCGTCGGGGATGAACGGAAAGATCATCGGGGCGACATCCTGAAGTCCTTCGATCTGCCCGATCAGATCCATTTCTCTGAGAATGACATCAAGATCGCGGCAGATCCTTTCGCATTCCCGGTCGGTCACCGTCAGCATCATTTCTTCGGCATATTTTTTCAAAACGGATTTTTCGAACATTTCAAAAACCCCGGATGCGGATCCTGTCTGTATCCCGTCCTGTCTGTATCTGACAGACTGATGCGATGATATCTATTTCTCATTTTTGGTCATCTCTTCCCTTCATCTCTTCCCTTCATCTCTTCCCTTCATCTCTTCCCTTCATCTCTTCCCTTCATCTCTTCCCTTCATCTCTTCCCTTCATCTCTTCCCTGTTTCTTCAGCTATTTCTTTTATACCCGTCAGTTCTTAAAGACATTCATGACGATCCCGTGCAGAAAATGCGGCAGACCCGCGATCATCTACCAGAAATATTCAGGTCTTCATCTCTGCAGAGACCATTTCTGCGAAGACATTGAGAGAAAAGTCAAGCTGACGATACGGCAGAAATATCCTGTCGGAAAAAATGAAACGATCGCTGTTGCTTTCAGCGGCGGAAAAGACAGCTCCGTTGCTCTTTATCTGATGAATATGATCTTCGGACAGCGCCGGGACATCCGGATCGTCGCGATCACGATCGACGAGGGCATCGAAGGATACCGGAATCTGTCTGTTGAGCGGACACGCGAATTTACGAAAAAGCTCGGCATAGAACATATCGTCCGTTCTTACAAAGAAGAATACGGAAAAACGATGGATGAGATCGTCTCAGAGAAAAATCTGAAAGAAAATTTCAGCAGCGGTGAAAGAAAAGAGATCGGCCCGTGCAGTTACTGCGGCGTTCTCCGGAAAAAGATCCTGAACAGGGTCGCCTCAGAGATCGGCGCCTCAAAACTTGTCATCGGCCACAATCTGGATGACGAAGCGCAGACGATCATGCTCAATCATCTCCGCGGCGATGTTGAAAAAATGGTCAGATTCTCATCCGTGACGCCTCTGGAAAATTTTGTCCTCCGGATAAAACCGCTCCGCAAAATACCCGAAAGAGAAGTGGCGCTTTACGCCCGGCTCCACGACATGCCCATGGAACTCACGGCCTGTCCGCATTCCTACGGCGCCCTCAGAAAAGAAGTCCGGGGCATGCTGAACAATTTCGAGATCAGCCACCCGGGCACAAAATATTCGCTCGTCCGCGGTTTCGATACGCTCGTTCCCATGGTCGCCGCGGCTCTGCCGGAATCCCCGATGACGATCTGCCGCATCTGCGGAGAGCCCTGCAACGACAACGTCTGTCAGGCCTGCCGGATGCTCGAAAAAACCGTCATGGATGAATAACATAAAGGAAACAGAAAGACGTCAGGAGAACAACGGAAAGACAACGGCAAAATATCGGAAAAACAACGGCAAGACATCGGAAAAACAACGGCAAGACATCGGAAAAACAACGAAAGACAAAGGAAAAACAGCGAAAAGCTGCCGGATCAGAACCTTGACCCGCCCGATACAATTTCACCGACACAACCGTTCTGTTTTTCATGATTCCGTTACGTTTCCCGCAGACCATGATCATCCGGCCGGCGACATCTTTACAAATAAAGAATATCTTAAAAAATCAGAATTACTCTGTCATCACATTTTGTCATATCCGGCATATTGCTGATGTTTCAGCAATGTTTTTTTGCAGAGAGGCTGAAGGATGAAAGCGAAAGCAGATTGTGAACACGGAAAAGAAAACAAAGCTGAAAACAAAGCTGAAACCGGAGCTGAAACCACGGCTGAAACCGGAGCTGGAAATACAGCTGAAAACGATGTCGGAAACGCCGGATGCAGAAACGGAACACACGACGGAAAAACTGATGTTCCGGCCGGAAATGTTTCAAAAAAGAACGCCGAAGGCTCTCTTCCGGTCTCCGGATACGGCGTCTGGACGGAAACCCTGAAAGATCTTGTCAGCCTGGCGCTTGAGAACGGCGCGACTGATGCCGTCATCCTGCCGACGACGAGCATCGTCGTCGATGAACGCGTTCTGATGAAATGCATGATCCCCCGCTGCCGTCATTACGGTGATCTCGTCTGTCCGCCGAATGTCATGACGCCTTCTCAGTTCCGGGAGATCCTGGAGAACTATCATTATGCCGTCATGGTCTCGACGGAATATCATAACCCTCCGAAGCCTTCTTCTCTCGTTGATTCTGAAGAAGTGTCCCTCAAGATCCGGACAAAAGCCGTCGATCTTTCGGAGATCCTCCTCAAACTCGAAAGCCTGACGCTGAGCAAAGGATACCGGTTCGCCGCAGGCCTCACAGGCGGCAGCTGCAAATACTGTGACGAATGCGCGGGAACAGGCGCCAGATGCCGCCATCCGTACAAAGCCCGGCCATCCATGGAAGCCGTCGGCATCGATGTCGTCGCCACGCTCAGAAATGTCGGCATTCCGCTTGAGTTTCCTGTGACGAAAACAGTCAAGTGGTGGGGCATCCTGCTGGTCGACCGATATGGCCGTCTCCGATGCGGTTTTCATCCGGGAATGCGATGAAATCCGGTTGCATTGATCACCGATGACAGCGGTCACGCCTGATCATGATGATGCCGGTCACGACCGATCATGATGATGAAGGTCACGCCTGATAACTTATAAATCATCACGATCTTAACGAAAGAATACAGCAGCAGATCCGGAGACATCAGACGGATTGCCGTCTCATCGGAATCACGGCGGGCTCAGTATGAATTTTCCGAAACAATTGTCATTCCTGAAATCAAAAATACCATTCAGACTGCCAAAGAGCGACAGCGGCGCATTATCACCGGCGTCCGGTGTATTCCGGGATCTGATCCTTTTTCTGATCTTTTCATGCATTATCGCTGTATTCGTTTTTTACGTCTATGATGAAATCGTCCGCATCAGCGATTTTTCTTACAGGCTGTTTTTCAAATACGGTTCAAATGTCCTCAAAGGACTTGTTCCGTACCATGATTTCTTTTTGGAATATCCGCCGTTTTCACTTATCTTCTTCACAGTGCCCGCCTACCACAGATACCTGGGCGCTTACGGCGCAGCATTCAGTTTTCTGGTTTATGTCTTTTGTCTGACCGGCCTGTATATCTCGGCCCTGATCGGCAGAAAATACAACGTTCCGACAGTTCTGACGATGGGCGCCTACGCCGTCTCAGTCTGCGCCGTCGGGCCCATTCTCACGAATTTTTATGACGTCTTCCCCGCCGTCATCACGATGGGAGCCGTCTATGCCTACATCACGAAGCATCGCCTGACCGGATGGTTCCTGCTCTCCGCCGCCGTCCTGACAAAGCTCTATCCGATCTTTCTGGCGCCGGTCTTTCTGATCCCTTATCTGATCGACATGAAACCTTTCCTCAGATCGGTCATGATGTCGTTTTCAGGCGTTTCTTCCGGCATTGATCCGGCAGATAAACAGAAATTTATGTCCGCCCTGAAAAAAGCCGGCGCCGGATTTGCCGTCTTTGCTGTCACCGGGATCATTTTCACGCTGCCGTTCGTGATCATCGATGCTGACGGTTTTTTTGCTTTTCTGACTTATCATGTCGAACGCGGTCTTCATATCGAGACCATTTATGCATCAATCATTCTTCTCGGACGCAATTTCGGCATTGACATACTGGCTGATACGATCCGCATCAACAATTACGGCTCCCCGCACCTTTACGGAAACGTCGCCGACATTGTTGCAAAAGCAGCCACGCCGGTCATGATGTGCATCTACGCCGTCATCTATGCACTCTATATCCGGATCATCTTCAGAAACAACACTCATCCGACGTCCGAAGCCTGGCTGTCAGATCCGCAGAATGATCGCGTTTTCGCGATGGTCTCCTTCCTGATCGTTCTTTTCTTCATGATGGCCGGAAAGGTTTTCTCAACATCGTATATCATCTGGCTCTTTCCTTTCATTCCCTTCGCCTTCATCCGCGAAGACCCGGAAACGCGCATCACCGTCAGAAACATCGGAGCGTCTGCAGCCGGAAATATCCTCTTCCCGGAAAACATCCTCTCCCGGCTGCCCGGCTGTTCGGAAGTCGCGCTCAAAGACTGCGCCGACGAAACGATCAGAAAAGCCTTCACCGTCACTTTCAGATATGCCCTGATCTTTTTCGCCGTCTATGTGATCAGCTGCATCCTGTCGTATCTGATTTATCCGCATAATTATTCACCGCTCCTTAATTTCAAAACAAGTTCTGTCCTCCTCGTTTTCATCAGAAACATCTTCCTTCTGATAATGGGACTTGCGGCTGTTGTCCTCTGCCGGACGACCGATCTCAGAACATGTGCCGCCCGCCGTTACAGAGAAAAACAGTTCGAAGAAGCGCAGCAGGAATTCAGGAATATTTCCGGAAAACAGAACACATGACCCGGCCGTCCGGATCCCGGACAGCCGGAAGATCGTACGCCGTCAGGATTCCCGTTTCAGTTCCCGAAAAATCCGGAACTGCCTGAAGGCCGCCCGTTCTTCTGTCCGGTCAATCGTTTCAGGAACTATTTAATAGTTTCATGACATTGGAAATTTCATGTCTGACAGCCAAAACAGCGCTGAGCCTGTCAAAGACGTTTCCCGGGATCCGGGAACCGATAAGGGCGACCGTCAGCGGAAGGCAGCTTCCGACGGCATCGCCGGTCTGTCTTTTCTGATCTTTGCAGGCATCATTGCTTTCTTTATCTATTACGTTTATGAATACACAGGATTTTCCAGCGCAAACACGTCTGTTTATCTTTACATGACTTACGGCGCCAATGTGACGGCAGGTCTCATCCCGTATCATGATTTCTTTATCGAATATCCGCCGCTTTCACTCGTTTTCTTTACGGTCCCGGCGTTCTTCGTCAATAATTTTACCGGCACTTACCAAACAGACTACATACCATACGCAAATGCCTATACCGCTCTCGTCTACATTTTCTGTCTTGCCGGAACCGCTGTCGCCGGTCTCTGCGGCAGAAAATACGGCAGATCACCGATCCTTCTGATGTTCGTTTTTACAGCCTGCCTGTGCGCGATCGGTCCGATCGTCCCGAAATGGTATGATATTTTCGCCACGATCCCGGTGATCGCGGCAGTTTATGCCTATTTCTCGGAACACCGCAATATCGCCTGGTTCCTGCTGGCTCTTGCCACGCTGACAAAACTGTATCCCATCCTTCTGGCACCGGTCTTCCTGATACCTTATCTGGTCGACATGATGCCGCATCTTTCGGAATCACGCCGCGTCAGGACAGGAAAGAACAAAGTCCGGAAATCCGCCGGCGATATCGCCGCCGATAAACAGGCTTTTACGGATTCTCTCAAAAAAGCTGTCATCGGATTTTCGATCTTCGTCCTGACCGGACTGGCTGTCTGCCTCCCGCTCATGATCTGTGATTATTCAGGCTTCATGTCTTTCCTGGAATATCATTCCGACCGCGGTGTCCAGATCGAAAGCCTGCTTGCATCATTCGTCTTCCTCGGCCACGATTACGGCGTTGAAGCTTTTGCAAAACTGCCGCTGGCCCTTGATTACGGTTCTGTGAATATCCACAATGATACCGTCAGCAGCCTCGGAAAATGCCTGACGCCGCTGATGATCATCGTCCTTGCTCTCATCTACGGTCTCTTCCTCAGAGAAGTCATCAGAAGATCCGAAAAAGGCGGCCGTTTCATCACATCTTCCGAATTCATCAGAAATCCGGAAAATGCCAGACTCTTCGCCATGACATGTTTCCTGGCGATCACGGCCTTCATCATCGTCGGAAAGATCTTCTCTCCCCAGTACATCATCTGG
>JAGAEB010000068.1 GCA_017613335.1 Methanosarcinaceae archaeon | reverse complement strand
TCCCGTGAGACGCTGACCGGAAAAGCCGTCTATGCGGCGATCGCGTCTGACATCGATCCGCTGGCCGAACTTTTCCTTTTCGTTGCCGATCATGCCGCGCATTTGTCGGATGTCGTCCGGCCGGAAATGCAGGCCGGAAAGATCGTCATCTCCGACCGTTATGCCGACAGCCGCTCTGCCTATCAGGGCGTCACGCTGGCATCTGTCATCCCGAATCCGGATAAGGATAGAACAGGGATTTCCGATGAGGAAAATGCCCTGAATTTCGTCCGCCGGATCCACGAACCCTGGACGATCACGCCTGATCTGACGTTCCTTTTTGATATCGATCCGGAGATATCGGTGTCCCGCTGCGGCAGCCGCGGTGAAAAAACAAAATTTGAAAAGACCGCGTTTCTTGCAGCGGTCCGCAGAAACTTCGACCTGATCCGGAAAAACGATCCGCAAAGATTCTGCGTGATCGATGCGACACAGCCGCCGGATGTCATTCAGAAGATCGTGACGGAAAAGATCCGGGAACTCGTCGAAGGCTGAAAGCCGGGAAAAACAGCCGGATGCGGCCGATTTCTTTTCTGATCCTCATTGAGGCTTTCTTCAGAAGAAAACCCTGCTGCTGTTTTCATTGACTTTTTTTCTTTTATTTTTATAGTCGGGACACTGGTAGGAGACCAGATTCCAGAAATCCCGTGAATGGTTTTTGAACCGGATATGGCAGAGTTCGTGGATGATAACGTAATCGATCAGCGGCGTTTTCATTTCTGCAAGGAGGTAATTGATGCGGATCCTGTTGTCATTGCTGCAGCATCCCCATCTTCTTTTGGAGGTTTCTGCTGTCACTGATTTCGGTTCACAGACGATCAGTCCGGCATCTCTGTAGATCCGGAACCAGAAATCAGCGCGCGCCTGAAACAGGATCTCCCCCCGTTCTTTCAGGAAAGCTCTGTAACTGTCCGCGATCAGCCTTTTTTCATCCTCGGGGCTGACCTGCCTGTTGTGATAGACGGCCGCCCGGAAAACGTCCCCGTTTTTTTCAATCTCAGCATACGGTTTTCTGCGCCTGTCCGAAATCGGAAAATGCGACACGGAAAGCAGGAAACGATCCCCGTTGAAAAGAAGATAAGACCCGTCTGTGAAGATGTTTTCATCGGATTCTGCAATCTGCTTCAGATCGGAAAGACGTTTCCGGTATGTCTTTGTCAGAACTTCCCCGACATGCGGTTTTGAAAGAATGTCGCGGATCTCTGATTCCGGCGTTCCGGACGGAACGCGGGTGAGGATGTACAGGCCGGATCCGATGCCGTCTTCTGCAGAAACTTTCCTGTTTTCAACAGAATAGGAGATCGTTTTTTTCCGTTTCCCTGAACTGACGATGACGAGCGGCAGCGGGATCTCTCCGATGAAAAAAGGTTCATCGGCAATGCGGACCGGAGATTTTTCCGTAACATCATTTTTCGTTTTCATAGGATCACACATTTTCGTTTTCAGGATCGTTTTCAGGATCGTTTTCACAAAATAAGCACAGAACACGGAAAAGACAGGAAAGAACACACAAAGCACGGAGAAATACCGAAACACGCTGAATCGCGAAGACACAGGAGGAGTCGCTCTGTATTTCTGCAGTATGATATAAAGTATTGCAAGAAAGAAAAAAGCAGAAACAAAAGCAGAAAGAAAAAAGCAGAAAGAAACAGGATTCGGGATTTCTTCCGGACAGATCCGTCCGGCAGAAATCTGAAGAAACGATGACGACCGGCGTCGGGGAATCCCGGCGGCCGTATCATTTCCGGAAAGACAGGCCGGACCGGACCGGATCAGAACGGATCGGCCGGCCGGTTTTCCGGACGGGATCAGGATCTCTGCGGCATGTTTTTATGCCGTTTTTCAAGCTCTTCGGCGATTTCCTCCGGCGTGACACCGGCTTCGTAGAGCATGATCAGGAGATGGAAAACAAGGTCGGCGGTCTCGTAGATGATATCGTCCTTGTTGCCGTCTTTGACGGCGAGGATCGCTTCATTGTTTTCTTCAGCCACTTTTTCAAGGATCTTGTTGATGCCTTTGCGGTGGTTGAGGATCTGACACACATAAGAGCCTTCCGGCTGTTTTTCGGCGCGGTCTTTGATCACGTCATAAATTTCCTGGATAACAGATAGATCAGTCATAGAATCATCTCCGGCACGGCGGCCGATGATCTGCCGGAAATACCCGCCCGCAGATGCCTGATCAGAGGCTGAGAGGGATCACAGGATCGCAGGATCACGAAATTGCGGGATCGCGGGGAATTACAGGATCGCGGAATCTCAGGATCGCAGGATCACGGGTTATTTCAGCAGATGCGAATTTCAGGACAGAGAATCGGATGACGGCAGGAGATTCTGACGGATTTCCTGCCGCCGGTAAGAATCAGGAAGGGATCAGGACTCTGATGATCCGGATCCCTTCTTTTCATGCGTTTATTTTTCGATGATCACAACGGCGTCTTTGACGTGAAGGACATCGACTTCGCGGCCGGCGGAGACGAGTTCTTTGAGGACTTCGATCGTGCTGCCGTCGAGTTCGATTTTTTCGCCGTCGACGGTGACGGAGATCCTGCCGGCTTCTTTCATTTTCAGGGCTTCGGCGGGGTCGAGGGCTTTGAGAGAGGCGCCGACTTTTCCGGCCTTTCCTTTGAAGACGGGGCCCAGCGCGCCCATGTTGGGTTTGACTTCCGTCGGGACATAGTCGAAGTCGGGTTTTCCTTCTCTGAAAACGACAGGGCTGTTGACGGCACCTGAAATGTCGGTCGTGTCGACGGCAACACCGTAGATCTCGATGTTTCTGAGCGGTGCGTTGAGAGCGATCTTGTGACCGGACTTGTAGCCGCGGATCTCGCCCGTGATCTCTTTGATGTATTCGCCCATGAGTTCTGCGTCTGCGGAGATGAGAGATTCGTCCGCTTCAGGCCAGGAAGCCTTGTGGACGCTTTCTGTGCCGATCCGGGAATACATTTCTTCCGCCAGGAACGGGACGAACGGCGCAAGCAGTCTGCAGAGCGTGTCGATCGTCACATAAAGCGTGTACTGCGCGGCTTTCTTTTCTTCTGCGTCTTTGCCGTAGAGACGGCCTTTGACGAGTTCGAGATAGTTGTCGGCCAGCGTTTCCCAGATGAAGGCTCTGAGGAGTTTGAAACAGTCATCGAATCTGAAAGCTTCCATGGCGTCCGTGGTCTCTCTGATCATCACATTGAGCTTTGAGAGGAGCCAGAAGTCGGCGGCTTTCAGAAGAGATCTGTCGAATCCGGCGGCATCGGAAGCTGTGAAACCTTCGAGGTTCATCATGGAGAAGCGGTAGATGTTCCACATCTTCTGAATGAAACGGGAAGCGGAAACGACATCTTCCCAGCGGAACATGACATCGGATCCGACGGATCCGCCCAGAGCCGCCCACTGTCTGAAAGCATCGGCGCTGTAATCCTTGCAGACGTCGAGCGGGGAGATGATGTTGCCGAGAGATTTGCTCATCTTGCGGCCGTCCGGACCGAGGACCATGCCGTTGATGACGATATTCTCCCACGGTTTTTTGCCTTCGAGCGCCATGGCGCGCAGGATCGTGTAAAAAGCCCATGTCCTGATGATGTCGTGACCCTGCGGACGGATCTGCGCCGGCAGACGGAGTTCGTGATCGCTGTCCCAGCCGGTGACGTGCATGACGGTCAGAGAGGAGTCCATCCAGGTGTCGAGAACATCCGTCTCGCCGAGGAAATTGTTGCCGCCGCATTTCGGGCAGGCGCATTTCGGGGCGTCTTTGGTCGGATCGATCGGCAGCCAGCTGTCTTCTGCGACGAGAATGTGACCGCAGTCTTTGCAGTACCAGACCGGGATCGGCGTTGCAAAAATTCTCTGACGGGAAATGCACCAGTCCCATTCCATCGTGTTCGTCCAGTTCTCGAGACGGACTTTCATGTAATCCGGGACCCAGTTGATCTGATCGGCCGTGCTGAGGATCTCTTCCGGCTTGACTTTGACGAACCACTGCGGTTCGGAAAGGATCTCGATCGGCGTTTTGCAGCGCCAGCAGAGACCGACGTTCTGTTCGAGCGGTTTCCGGTCATAGAGGTAACCTTCCGCGCGGAGATCTTCGATGACGGCGGCTTTGCAGTCGGCGATCGTCATGCCTTTGTATTTTCCGGCGGCGGCAGTCATGAGACCCGTCTTGTCGATCGCTTTTGTGACTTTGAGGTGGTGCGTCTTGATCCAGCGGATATCCTGCTTGTCACCGAAAGAACAGATCATGACGACGCCGGTACCGAATGCGGAATCGACGGCTTCGTCGGCGATGATCGTCACGCGCTGTCCGAAGAGCGGGACGATGAGGTCTTTTCCGATGTAGGCGCGGTAGCGTTCGTCGTCGGGAGAAACGGCGACGGCGGCGCAGGCGCAGAGGAGTTCCGGACGGGATGTCGCGATATCCAGTTTAACGGACGGGTCGTCGGCGAGCGGGAAGTGGAGATAATTGAGCTTTGAGGTGTTGGCTTTGTATTCGACTTCGGCAAGCGCGATGGCCGTTTCGCAGCGCGGACACCAGTTGACCGGGTGTTCTTCGTGGTAGATCATGTCCTTTTCGAACATTTTCAGGAATGACCGCTGCGTTTTGACGAAGTAGGACGGCTCCATGGTGATGAATTCGTTGCTCCAGTCGTTTGAAAAGCCGAGGCGCAGCATCGTGTTTCTCATTTTTTCGATGTTGCCGCGCGTGAGTTCTTCGCACATGCGGCGGAATTCTTCTCTCGGAACTTCATTTTTCGTGATGTGGTTCAGTTCTTCGACTTTGACTTCCGTCGGCAGTCCGTGGCAGTCCCAGCCCTGCGGGAACATGACGTTGTACCCTTTCATTCTTCTGAATCTGGCATTGAAATCGATGTAGCACCAGTTCAGGGCGTTTCCGATGTGGAAGTTTCCGGTCGGATACGGCGGCGGCGTATCAATGATGTACTGCGGGCGCGTGCGGTCTGCCCAGTCGAAATAGTACATTGATTTGTCCCACTGCGCCATCCATTTCGGTTCAATTTCACCGGCAATATATTCTTTAGGGATTTCCGAACTCATGGAAAAAACCTCCCGGAAACGCTTCGGCCCGGCCGGATCTGACAGAAGACCCGGGGTCCGGGCGGAAAAATTTCCGGAATGATATGAAATATAAGATAGACTGAAATTTTCAGATAAATGGTAGCAGAATGACAAATATGGATTTAATATTTTTCATTGGACGGTCTGTCCGGCGTTTTTCCGGACCGGCGGCCGTCCGGAAACCCGGATCCTCGCAAAGCCGGACAGAGCAGCCGGAAAATACGATCATCGGGATCCGCCGGGGCAGCCGGAATGACTGATGGAGGTGCAGTGACTGATGGAGGTGCAGTGACTGCGGCGGTGCAGTGACTGCGGCGGTGCAGTGACTGCGGCGGTGCAGTGACTGCGGCGGTGCAGTGACTGAGAAGGGGCAGTGACTGTGAAGGGGCAGTGACTGCGGAGGTGCAATGACTGCGGAGGTGCAGTGACTGCGGAGGGGCAGTGACTGCGGAGGGGCAGTGACTGCGGAGGGGCAGTGACTGCGGAGGGGCAGTG
>JAGAEB010000067.1 GCA_017613335.1 Methanosarcinaceae archaeon | reverse complement strand
TGTTTTCGCTCGCTTTGCTCGCGATATGTTCGCAAAATCTGTTCGCTTCGCTCGCAGATTTTCCGTTTTCTATATGCACCTTACTGTCTTTGTTTTCGCTCGCTTTGCTCGCGATACGTTCGCTTCGCTCACAGATCTGCTCTTTTCGGTCGCAGATTTTTCGTTCTGCTGTGCATTTTTCTGTTTTTCTGCGATACTGCGGTTTATGTTCAGTATCCGGGGATTTTTGTGATTTATTTTCCGGGGGAAATCGGGAAAACGACAAAGGGGAAAAGTTTCGGAAAAATCTATTATAAGATTGGTGTCTTATTCTGACAGTCTGATTTCGGATCTGTCTGAACAGGTCAGTCATTCAATTTTATTTTTCATCAACCAGAGGAAAAACAATGGCATACGACATCAATACCGTTTATGTTTCCGGTCACAGAAATCCGGATACGGATACTGTGGCTGCTTCCGTTTCTGCAGCTTACCTGAAAAAAGCGACCGGTCTTTCCGCTGTTCCGGTCCTTCAGGGTCCGGTCAACAAAGAGACTGCTTTCGTTCTTGAGAAATTCGGCGTTCCGGTCCCGGAGATCGTTCCGGATGTTCTGCCTGTCGACGGCGTGAAGAGAAAAGTCATTCTTGTCGACCACCAGGAATACGGACAGACTTTCGAGACCATCGGTGAGGCTGAGATCGTCGAGATCATCGACCACCACAAGATCGGTGATATCACGACGTCCGCGCCGATCTGGTTCACGAACAAGCCGCTCGGCAGCACCTGTACGATCCTTTACGGGATGTTCAGGGAGAACAATGTCGAGATCCCGAAGCAGATCGCAGGTCTTCTGATCTCGGGTCTTCTTTCCGATACGCTTCTTTTCAAATCACCGACGACGACGGAGACCGATAAAAAAGTTGCCGCAGAACTCTGTCAGATCCTCGGCTTTACTGAGAAGGACATGGAAGATTATGCGATGGAAATGTTCAAGGCCGGTTCTTCTTTTGTCGGTGTCAGCATTGAAGATATTTTCCACACGGATTTCAAAGAGATCGGCATCGCCGACATCAAGACCGGCATTGCCCAGGTCCTTACGCTCGATACGGAAGATATTCTTTCCCGTCAGGATCAGTTCCTCGACTACATGAAAAAATTCCGTGCCGAAAAAGGATATTTCCTGACGATGCTCGTCGTCACGGATATCATCCGCGAAGGCTCATACATCCTCTTCGACGCCGAAGACGACAGGATCGTTTCCCTCGCTGTCAACAAGCCGGCAGAGCAGGCTGTTTTCGTCGACGGTCTCGTTTCCAGGAAAAAACAGGTTGTCCCGTGGTTTACCGAAGCCTACGGAAAACTCTGATCATCTGTTCGGCCGTCGGACTGAAGATCGATCCGGAGAGGATCTGTCGACTGAAAAGACAGTGTTCCTCTCCTTTTTTTTTATCGGACGGCCGGCTGTCTGCAGAATGACCGGAAGCAGAGCGGCTGTCTGCCGGCGATCTTATCCGGTTTTCCGGCCTGCGCGGTCATGGCCGGATGTTCTCTGAAAAATTTAAATATGATGAAACAGGTTCAGGGTTTTTCCGTGACGCTTCCGGAAAAGCGCGGTCCTGACGCCGGACGATCCTGCGGATTTCACAGCTGTCCGGATTTCATGACTGCGGCGGTTAGTTATCTTTATCTATCAAAATGTCTTACTCAAATTTTATAATCATTCAGCGGGACAATTCGTATGACATTTGAATACAATGACAGGGAACTGAGGGAGAAATCCATAGGCTTTGATAATAACAAATACCTCCGGATCCAGTCAGAGCGTATCAAAGAACGCATCGGACGCTTTAACGGAAAGCTCTATCTTGAATTCGGCGGGAAACTTTTCGACGATTTTCATGCATCGAGAGTCCTGCCCGGCTTTCAGCCCGATTCAAAGCTCCGCATGCTCCTCCAGCTGAAGGATGAAGCAGAAGTTCTTATGGTCATCAGCGCCGAAGACATCGAGCGCAATAAAAAACGCGGTGACCTGAACATCGGCTACGATGACGATGTGATCAGACTGATCGAGACCTACCGGTCGAACGGTCTGCGCGTAGATTCCGTCGTCATCACGAGATATACGGATTCCTGTGCGATCGAGAAATTCATCAAAAGGCTTGAAAAACACAATACGAAAGCCTACAAGCATTATGAGATCGAAGGTTATCCGGACAATGTCGCCTTTATCATGAGCGAACAGGGTTTCGGCCAGAATGAATTCGTGGAAACGACGATGCCGCTCGTGATCGTGACCGCGCCGGGTCCCGGCAGCGGCAAGATGGCTGTCTGTCTCTCGCAGCTCTATCACGAGAATATGCACGGTATCAAGGCCGGATATGCCAAATTCGAAACGTTCCCTGTCTGGAATCTGCCGCTCGACCACCCTGTCAATATTGCCTATGAAGCCGCGACCGCCGATCTGAACGACGTCAATATGATCGATCCGTTCCATTTAGCCTTTTACGGCGAGACGACTGTCAATTACAACCGCGATATAGAGATCTTCCCCGTCCTGAATGCTACTTTTGAAAACATTTACAACAAAAGCCCGTACAACTCGCCGACAGATATGGGCGTGAACATGGTCGGAAACTGCATCGTCGATGATGACATCTGCTGTGAAGCATCACGGCAGGAGATCATCCGCAGATATTTCAAGGCCTGTGAAAACATGGTCCGTGAGACCGGCAATGAAAAAGAATATTATAAACTCGATTTCCTGATGAAAAAAGCAGGCGTTGTTCCTGAAGACAGAGCCGTCGTCTCTGCCTGCCGCAGGAGATCCAGAGAAGAAAACGAATCTGCAGCCGCGATCGAACTTCTCGACGGAACGATCGTCACCGGCGGCGCGACAAAACTTTTCGGCGCTCTTTCGGCAGCTCTTCTCAATACGCTTAAACTTCTGGCAGGGATTCCCGGAGAGATCAAGGTCATTTCGCCGGATGCCATCGAGCCGATCCAGAAACTGAAAGTCGAATATCTCGGCTCCAGAAATCCTGCCCTTCATACCGATGAAACACTCATCGCCCTTTCCATGAGCGCCGCAACAGACAGATACGCAAAACTCGCCATGGAACAGCTCCCGAAACTCAGAGGCTGCCAGGCCCACACGTCCGAGATCCTCTCCCGTGTCGATGTCAAAGAAGCCGGAAAACTCGGCATCCAGCTGACATCTGAACCTGTCGCCTACAAATCCGGATCTTTCAGCCCCGAATCGGAATGATCCCCGGGAGCAGGGACACAGACGTCACGGAACGTGACGTTATGGAGTCCCCCTTTTCCCGTATTCCGTTTTTTTTGTATTCCGTTTTTTTTGTATTCCGTTTTCTCCGTATTCCGTTTTCTCCGTATTCCGTTTTCTCCGTATTCCGTTTTCTCCGTATTCCGTTTTTTCTGTATTTCGTTTCCTCTGTGAACCGGAATTTTTCCAAAAAAAAAGCCTTCATCCTTTTCGGACTCAGGCTTATGGGGAATTATATTTTGACTTGATTGAGTCTGTCTTCAACGAATTCTTTTCTGTCAACTGTTTCAGTCCTTCACCTCATGTGTTCAATTGCTGTTTTTATATCAGATATTCTCCCGGACGGAGAGGATTATCGGCTGTCTGCGGTTCCCGTTCTGGATCAGTAAAATCCGAAAAGATTTCAGATGATGCATTTGTTATGGAGGAGCAGTTTGAATGTGTCCTGACCCGGAACTGTCATGGCTGTCTGACCCGGCAGAAGAGTTTCAGACGAGCTTCTGACTGCAGATTCCGGCAATCCCGAAAGATCTGTCAATGGTGATAAATTCGGAAAATGCCCGGATGATCTATGCCGTAATCAGGCCGAAGTTTTCCGGTGGGTTCAGAAGACTTCGGCCCGATTTATTTCAGCAAATTCTAAAAGAGTGTTCATGTATATAAATATATCTCAAGATTGAGTGTTTGAAAAGCAAATTTGCTTTTAATGAATATATACACTTGTCAAAAACAATTTCGGATAACCACAATATAACATTGTTTCAAGAAAATATGAGGATTATGAGTACAACAAATATGGTTATCGGATGTGCCCTGACTGCCCTCCGGGTCTGTTGTCTTTCTGCAGAACAGTTGTTTTCCGGTCATCCTGCTTTCCGGGCAGCACCGTTTTCCGGTCGTCCTGTTTTCGGATATCGCTGTCATCCGGCCGCAGAGACCGGACGATGTTTTCATCGCGGCCGCTCTCAAAATCGTTTTCTCTCAAAATCGTTTTATATTTTCTGATCATTCAGCGCCGCATGTATCAGATCATCAGAGAGGGTCTCACGGAGATCCGGATTCCTGTGACGGAACATCCTGAAGGTCATCCGGATGTGCCGCTGGCATCTTCTGCCGTATTCTACAATCCGGAAATGGAGCTCAACCGCGATCTCAATGTCATCATGACGGCCGCTGCCGCCCGCCTTCTGACGGAAAAAAAGGGTTATGAAAAAGAGACGTTTTCGTACATCGATGCGTTTTCGGCATCGGGCATCCGCGGTCTTCGCGTTGCCAAAGAACTCGGGATCCCGGTCGTCCTGAATGACCGGAAAGAAGAAGCAGCTGAAATGATCCGGGAAAACGTTGAGATCAACGGTCTTGAAAAACTGTCGACCGTGACCTGCCGGGATGCGAACAGTCTTCTCTCCGACAGCAGAGCAACGTTCGTCGATATAGATCCTTTCGGAACACCGTCGCCGTTTCTGGATGCGGCCGTCTCGTCAGCATCGTATTATCTCGGCGTGACGGCAACGGATACGGCACCCCTCTGCGGCGCCCACATGAAATCCGGCATGAGGAAATATGCAGCCGTTCCGATCAATAACGAATTCCACAGCGAGATGGGTCTGCGCATCCTTCTCGGCTCGATCGCCCGTGAAGCCGCAAGGTTCGAAAAAGGAATACATGTTCTTTTTTCACACGCAACCCGTCATTATGTCCGCTGTTACATCGAGATGAAACACGGCGTCGCGCAGGCGGACAGAACGGTCCGGGAACTCGGCTTCCTGGCCTGGTGTCCGAAATGCGGCGCCCGTGAAATGAAACACGGCCTTGCCGTCTTCATGGATGAGACCTGCCGGGAAAATACCGAAGAGACGGACGGCGAAAATGTCTGCGGCGGGAAACGGATCATTTCAGGTCCTCTCTGGCTCGGAAAACTGCATGATGTCTCATTCTGCGAAGAAGCGCTTTCAGAATCGGAAAAACTGACCCTGAACAAAAAAGAAGCCGCCCGGAAACTGATCACGGTCTGCATGAATGAACCGGATCTGCCGTTCTTCTATGATCAGCACGTCATCTGTGAACAGCTCCGTGTTTCCGCCTCATCCATGGAACTTCTCCTCGAAACGCTCCGCGGAAACGGTTATGCGGCTTCACGCACGCATTTTTCAGGAACATCCTTCAGAACGGATGCGCCGCTTTCAGAGATCAGGAAGATCATTTACAACCTGTCGCCGTCAGAGAATTCCAAAAAGAAAAAAGGACCGGAAGACGAAACGAAAATATGAGCCTGACATCAGAAGTTCAGCCGTATCCTGTCACAACAAATAAAAAAAAGTCAACGGGTCAATGATCCGCTGACTTTTTCATTCAGTCTTTTTTTTCTGTATTCCGGTGATCGGGATCTTTTTTGGTTCAGATCTGTTGTTCCGGGACTGTTTTTGATCCGGAGAGGGATCGGCGTTCCGGTTTTCCCGGATAATCTTATTTTCATTGATGAACGGCGTTTCATTCTTTCTTCATTTTCCGGAGATCCTGATACGCTTCTCTGTAAAGGAC
>JAGAEB010000008.1 GCA_017613335.1 Methanosarcinaceae archaeon | reverse complement strand
GCAGGTGCGCTGCACCGGCTGCGGGAGATATTTCACGGACGGCGATGTCTGTCCGGTCTGCGGCTCACCGATGAAAAGAAAAATGAAACATAAAAAACCGGTCAGGAAAGGGACAGGCGCAGGCGGAACGCCCGCATCCGGAGAAAAGTCCTGCGGACAGCTGTTCCGTAACAGAACATCCGGGGCGGATGACGCAGCCGGGTCTGGCAGGCAGGATGATCAGGAAGATGATTTTGATTACGGATCGTGCCTGATCAGCAGAAAGTCCCTCAGAAAAAGCTGAAGACGACAGAAATGTCAGGGACTTACCTGCGAAAGAAATCCGAAGGGATCGGTGATGATCCGAAGGGATCCGTGCTGATCCGAAGAGATCAGTGATGATCCGAAGGGATCGGTGATGATCCGGCAGGATCGGTCCGGTCAGACAAAGACTGAAATACGAGCCGCACATATAATCGGGAAGTTTCACAATATCAACAGATCCAGGAAGGAAAATCATGACTAAAATCGAACAGATGGCCCTGAAAGCCGATGAACTCCAGCGCAGCGGCATGACGACAGGTCAGATCGCTGATGAACTCAACATCTCAGCAGAAACGGTCATGTGGCTCATCACCAACAAAAAGCCGCAGGAAGGAAGCATCATCCCGAAAGACATTTCCGTCAACTGGTCGAGCCTCGGCCAGAATGCGACCCGTCTGAGATGCACCGCCCAGACGCTCTGCGATATGGTCCTCGAAGAAGCTGAGAAACAGGGAAAATTCATCGACCTCGTTGTCGGCGTATCATCAAGCGGCGTTCCTGTCGCCGGTTTCATGGCGAACGAACTGGAATCAGGCTTTTCCATGTACTACTCGAAGAAAGAAAACATGGAAGGCCGCGGCAGCAGTTCCAAGGGAACTTTCAGCCGCAACTTCGGAAACGTCCGCGGAAAGACATGCGTCATCGTTGATGATGTCATCACCACCGGCGGCACGCTCTCTGATGCCGTCACGTCCCTCAAACTTGCCGGCGCCGATCCGGTCGCGATCGCTGTCCTCGTCGACAAAGTCAACTACGAGGAGATCGAGGGCGTTCCGGTCGTCTCAATGGTCAAGATCACGCGCCTCGGATGAACAGATCCGCAGGACAGGAAAAGAACAGATAAAAACAGACCCGGCAGATGCGGTTTTTCCGTATCTGCCTTTTTTTATTTTCGAATCTCCGACAGCCGGTATTATTTTCAGATCCCGGCAGCCGGTTTTTATTTTCGGATCCCTGACAACCTGTTTTATTTTCAGATCCCCGACAGCCGGTTTATTGACGGATCTGTCACATCTTCCTTTTTTACCTGCGGCATCCTGTCAGGCAATAACGTTCTGCAGGAGATAAACGGCGACAGGGATCGTGGCAAGGGAGAGACATGTGGTGAGGAATGTCGACCCGGAGACGAGTTTTTTGTCCATGCCGTAGATTTCCGCAAAGATCGTGATCGCCATCGCGCAGGGCATACCGGCTTCGAGGACGAGTACTGTCCGGCTGAGGTCGGTGATGCCGAAGAGGAGCGCCAGGGCAAAGACGATCGCGGGCGCGGTCAGAAGACGGAAAAAACATGTCGAGATGCTTGGAATGACGGCATCTCTGATATGTTTCCCGGAAAGAGAGAGACCGACGGAGATCATGATCAGCGGCGTTGTGACAGAGGCGATCATGTCGAGACAGGTGAGAATGACTTCCGGGAGCATGTCTGCTCTGAAGCCGATGACGATGAGGATCATCGAGCCGATCCATGTGAGAAAGATCGGAAACTTGAGGAATTCGCGGAGAATGCTGCGTTTTTCCCCGGAAAGTTTCGTTCCGAGAAGAACGGAAGCCGTGATCATGGTGACTGTCGTCGACGAATCGCAGAAAACGGCTCTTGTGAGACCTTCCGCCCCGAAATAAGCTGAACAGATCGGATATCCCATGAAACCGGTATTTCCGATGCTGCAGACGAGCATAAAAGCATAAAGAGAAGCAGGTGACAGATGAAGGATATATTTGCCGGCCGCCCATGACAAAGCCATGCAGATACCCGTTCCGATGATCATCAGGACGGTCAGAAGAAGATATTCCGGAAGCTGTTCGGCATGAATGTTCTGTGTCATAGAAACGAAGATCAGCGCCGGCATCGTCACATTGATGACAAGTCTGTTGAAGTGGACGGAGGAAGATTCTGATAAAATGCCCAGGGTCCTGAGAAGCCAGCCCGAAAGGATCATCAGAATGATAACAAAAACGATCTCCGTAAAATCCACCTCTGAAATGAATGACCATGAAATTCTTTTTCTGCGGGATGACTCTTTTTTCCGGATGACTCTTTTTCTGAGAAAGATGACTCTTTTTCAGGATGACTCTTTTTCTGAGAAAGATGACTCTTTTTCAGGATGACTCCTTTTTCCGGATGACTCTTTTCCGAAGGCATTGAATGTGTGTCGTCTGTGCCGGCCGGCAGGCTCCCGGATTTCTCTTATTTGCTGATCAGCCATATTCCGAAAAGACAGACAGCGATGCCTGCAATCTGTCTGATGGTGATGGTCTCTTTATAGAGGAAATACCCGACGAACAGGAGAACGATCGCGAGACTTATGTTGGCGACGACCGACGCCGAACTGATCTCCCAGCCGGCGCGGAACATCAGGACATAGCCGAATTCCAGGGCAACGATCGCAAAACCGAGAACGAAAGCGGACCAGTTGTTTTTGAAAAACTCCGGGACGATATTCCGATCCGGCGATGTGGCAAAAAGCATGATCAGAGAAAGGATAGCTGCAACGGAATAAGTGATCGTCAGCATGCTGAACGCGTTTGCTCTGACGGGGACGGATTTCGTGCAGATGTTATAAAACGTGTTGGCGGCAACAACGATCAGAACGGGACAGATCATTTTCCACATACATGATTTTCCGGTCATTCGATAAATGAAGGTCAGAAGGCCGTTTCATATGATATACTTTTTGTAAAACGACAGGAAGATCATCAGGGAAAGATCGTCAGGAAAGATCGTCAGGGAAAGATCACAGGAAAACCGGAAAAAGAAAAAGGAAAACAGAAAAAGGGGACCGCCGGGACATTCCGTCTTTCAGGATTCTTTTTATTTCATGAAGGTGTATTCATAAGCGGTTTGGGCAGGGGATGTCATGGAAACAAAGGTTGTTCTTGATCCGGTCCACGGATATATTGAGATTGATGATTTTCAGGCAAAGCTTCTGGATACGCCCCGGATGCAGCGTCTGCGCCGTATCAGACAGCTCGGCTTTTCAAATATGGTCTATCCCGGCGCGAACCATACGCGTTTTGAGCATTCGATGGGCGTCATGTATCTGGCCTCAAAGGCGTTTGAGATGGGGGACATCACCCTGTCAAAGCCCGAAGAGCGCGAAGAACTCATGACGGCGGCTCTTCTGCACGATATCGGCCACGGGCCGTTTTCCCATGCCACGGAAAAGATCATCGAAACGTACTGCATGCGTCATCACGATGATGTCAAAAATATCCTTTCGTCCGGTCAGATCGGCGATCTGCTGCGCGATCACGGTCTGAAACCCTCGAAGATCGCCGCACATATCAGCGGTGAGACGATGATCAGCCGTATCCTGAGCAGTGAGATCGATGTCGACAAAATGGATTATCTGGCGCGCGATATGCATTATACAGGCGTCACGTCAGGCGGTGTCGACAGTATCCGCCTCCTGAAACATATGGGATTCTACGGCAAAAATTTCGTTCTCCTTCCCAATGCCGTCATGGCGGCGGAATCGCTTCTCGCTTCCCGTTACTGGATGAATTCTTCCGTTTATTATCACCACGTGTCGAGGATCGCCGAGACGATGTGTTCCCGCGCCTGCACATATCTGATCGAGACGAAATCGATCAGGCCGCAGGAATTTGAACTTCTGGATGATATCGGGCTCATGGCAGCCATGCGTCAGGATAATGAAAAAAACGGCAATGACAGCTTTGCCTGTGAAATCGCCCGCCGCCTTGATAACCGCGATCTCTACAAAAGGGCGCTCTACGAAGGCATCGACGTCGTCGGGGAAGATGTTTTCAGACATCGGAAGAACATCAGCCGCATTGAAAAAGAAATCGCGGAAAACGCCGGCGTCGACGTCAGCGACGTCATGGTCGACATCCCGCAGAAACCGATGATCGCGGAAATGAAAGCGCAGATCGTCGGCAAAAAGATCCAGTATCTGACAGAGGTCTCTCCGTTCATATCCGTTCTCGGAAAAGCCCATACGGAGAACTGGAAAATGGGCGTCTTTGCGCCCAAAGAAAAACTTGAAGATGTCCGTAAAGCGGCATATGACTTCTTCGATGTCCAGAATGTGAAGAAGACAAAACAGAATACTCTTTTTGAATGAACAGAATACTCTTTTTGAATGAACAGAAAACAGAATGATCTTTCGATGATCCGGACAGAACAACTGAACCGTTTCGCGGAAATGATGTGCAGGCCTGTCCGGCCTGCACAGGTCATCTTCCGTGACTGTCGTTTTCCGGAAAGACAGAACTGACGATACGTCAGAATAAAGGTTTTTCCGGAAATGGCAGGAGCAATCTTCGGAAAATCACGTTTTTGCCCGGAAATCTGATTTTACGACGTCAGGTGCGTTTGATCAGCATACTCAGTAAAATGACATCTTTACCGTTGACGCGTCCGTCTCCGGTGAAGTCATAGTCGCCGTCAAGAGGCGTTCTGTTGACCATATGATCGATCAGTTTTTCCAGACTTTCTGTCGTTTTCGGGACGGTCGTCGACTGATCATCGGCTGCAAAAGTCACGCTGATCGTATGATCATCATCAATGTTTGTGAATGTGTATTTTGAACACGGTCCGACGGAAACGCCGTCAACGATGACATCCTGAATATGCCATCCGGAATTCGGTGTCATTGTGAAGGTCATGTTGCTGCCTGCTTCTGCAGATATGCTGCCGTAAGGACTGATGATGCCCTATATACCGGTGTCGGCTGTGATCGTGAACGTGAGGGTCGTGCCGTATGTGACTTCCGGGATATCAAATTCATACCGTCCGTCATACTGGCCGGATCCCTCATCCGCGCTGCCGGTCAGCTGTGATGAACTGTCTGCGGTACGGAAGTAATCAAGGTAAGCGGCATCAGCGACAGGGTAAGAGCCGTCTTCCGACGATTCGTCGATCTCAAGATCGTATGCGATTTTTACCGGCCGGGCATTTTCGACAGGAACGTTGATGGTCTGTGTAAAGAATGCCTTTGCGTCCCCGGAAGCCGGCGTGTAACTGATCGAATACGGATAAGATTCAGGCGTACCGTCGCCGTCAAGATCGACGAGTTCTCCGAAATTCCATACATTTTCGGATTCTTTTGATGTTGCCAGTTCCGTGTCATCCACAGATACTGTAAACGGACAGCCGTCATCCGGGATGACGAGACTGAAATCGTCCGGGATCTCGTCAGTCAGCACACCGCTGTCGACCATATACAGAATTTTTGCTTCAATGCTGTCGAACATCTTTTCCAGAGATTCGATATCGGCCATATCTGCCGCGTATTCGCTGGCAGCGACTCCTGTCTTGTTGACATCTTTCGTATCTGCGAGGAATTCAGTACAGAATCCTCTTCCGATTGTCGAGATACCGGTTGCGCTTGTGCCTGAAATGTCATATGCGGCAGCCATGTGATAATTCTGACTCATATCAGCATATTTGTGCGCTGCGAGATAATCGGCTTTTTCCATGTTTCTGACATGGAACATATAAAATTCAGGGTTGATCTCATCATAATTAAATGAATATT
>JAGAEB010000066.1 GCA_017613335.1 Methanosarcinaceae archaeon | reverse complement strand
TGATCTTATTTTTCTGCTTTGTCTTTCCTGCTTTGTCTTTCCTGCTTTGTCTTTCCTGCTTTGTCTTTCCTGCTTTGTCTTTCCTGCTTTGTCTTTCCTGCTTTGTCTTTCCTGCTTTGTCTTTCCTGCTTTGTTTTTCTGCTTTGTTTTTCTGCTTTGTTTTCCTGCCTTTTTTTCTGCTTTGTTTTTCTGCTTTGTTTTTCTGCTTTGTTTTTTCTGAGATATTCTGTCAGGAATCTGCTGTTGAAAGAGGCCGCTATCCAATCAGAAAGCGGTTTCCGGAATGACACTTTTCCCGTTAAATAGGAATAATGCGTATTCGAAACTATACTTTGAATAGCAGTATTCAAAAGAAACTTCAAATCCTCCATTCAATCAGTCAGGTGAAAAAAATGTTCTGTTATCAATGCCAGGAAACACTCGGCAATAAAGGATGCACAAGAAACGGTGTCTGCGGAAAGAAATCGGAAACAGCGGATCTTCAGGATAAGCTTCTCTATGCGCTCAAAGGGTTTGCCTTTGCGGACAAAAAGGCCCGCGACCTCGGGCTTCCGGATGCGGCCGATGCTGATGCCGGACCGTTCATCATGAAAATGCTCTTTTCAACGCTGACAAACGTCAACTTCGACGCAGGCTTTTTCAGAGAAGCGATCGCTGAAACGATCCGGAGAAGAGACGCTGTCAAAGAAGAGATCCATAAAAGCGGTGCCTGCAGCTGCTGTGAAACTTCCGCGAAAGTCCCGGGGCCGGTTCTCGTCACATACGATGAACTCATGGCCATGACGGATGCGGAACTTTCCGGGAAGATCGGCGTTCTTTCGACACAGGATCCGGACATCCGGTCTGTCCGCGAAACGCTGATGTACGGCTTAAAAGGGATCGGTGCCTACGGGTTCCATGCAGCCGTTCTCGGCCGTTCCCAGAAAAGGATCGCGCCGTATCTGGAAAGGGCGCTCTGCGCTGTGATGGACGATTCCGTCACCCTCGATGAATATGTCGAAATGCTTCTCGAATGCGGGCAGATGGGCGTCGAAGTCCTGTCACTTCTGGAAGAAGCCAATACGGGCGCCTACGGTTATCCGGAGCCGACGAAAGTTTCCGTCAGAGCCGGCAGCCGTCCGGGAATCCTTATCAGCGGTCATGATCTCAAAGATCTGGAAATGCTTCTGGAACAGACGAAGGGAACGGGGATCGATGTCTACACGCACGGCGAGATGCTTCCGGCGCATGCCTATCCGTTCTTTAAGAAATACGACAATCTCGTCGCCAACTACGGCGGCTCCTGGCAGAGCCAGAAACAGGACTTCGCAGATTTCAACGGCCCGATCCTGATGACGACCAACTGCCTCGTTCCGCCCGCAGAATCATACAAAGACCGCATCCGGACGACGGGCGTTGTCGGTTTCCCGGGCATTCCTCACATCGATGCCGATGAAAACGGAAACAAAGATTTCAGTGAACTGATCAGACTTGCGGCGACATGTCCTGCGCCGATGCCGATCGAAAACAGATCATCGACAGGTCTCGGCGAAGAAGAGATCTCAAAGATCGGCAGCGGCAGAGAAAACGACTATGTCATGACCGGCTTTGCGCAGAATTCCGTTCTTTCAGCAGCGACGACTCTCATTGAACTGATCAAAGCGGGTCAGATCACGAAATTCGTCGTCATGGCCGGCTGTGACGGCAGAAGCCCTGACCGCCGTTATTATGCCGATTTCGCCGCAAAACTGCCGAAAGAAACCGTCATCCTCACGGCCGGATGCGCCAAATACCGCTACAACAGACTCGATCTCGGAAACATCGGCAACACGGATCTGCCGAGAGTCCTCGATGCCGGGCAGTGCAACGACTGCTATTCCCTGGCCATCATCGCTCTTGAACTCGTCCGCGTCTTCGGTGTGAAACACATCAACGACCTGCCGCTCGAATTCAACATCGCCTGGTACGAACAGAAAGCCGTTCTCGTGCTTCTCGTCCTCCTCCACCTCGGCATAAAGAACATCATCCTCGGCCCGACGCTCCCGGCCTTCCTGTCTCCGAACGTCGCCGCGCTCCTCGTTGAAAATTTCAATATTTCCGGAAATTCGACAGTTGAAGAAGACATGAAAAAAGTGATGGCCTGAATGCAGAAAGCGACGGCCTGAATGAAACAGGAATGACGGAAAACCGCCGGACCCTCCGGTCCGGCAGTCCTGTCATTCTGAAAACGGTCCTTCAGTCAGATCAGAACAGATGAAAGGTGATACCGATGACAGAAAAAGAAAATCCGAAGGAATATCCAAAGGAATATCCGAAAGAATATCCGAAAGAATATCCGAAAGAATATCCGAAAGAATGTCGGAGAGAGATCCAAAAAGAGACCCCGTCAGAAACCGGTAAAGAAACCGGCAAAGAAACCGGCAAAGAAATGCATTATCTGGCGCCGCATCTGCCGTGCGGACTCGTCACGCCGGCGCAGCTCCGTGCGTTTGCGGATCTCGCCGAAAGGAATCATATCGGAACGATCAAGATCTCGTCGGCGCAGCGTTTTGTTTTTGCCTCAGAGGAGATCGATGAGGAAAAGGAACTCGAAAAACTCGGCCTCCGTTCCGGAACGATCCACGCCGTCTGTGTCCGGGATATCAGAACGTGTTCCGGGAAAAAATTCTGCAGCCATGCCAAACAGGACGCCGTTGCTCTCGGCCTCGAACTCGACAGAAGATTTTTCGGCCTTCCTCTCCCGACAACCGTGAAGATCGGCGTTTCCGGATGCGCTCTCTCATGCGCGGAATCCCTTTTCAGGGACATCGGCTTTATCGGAACACCCTCAGGCTTCAGGCTCTATGCCGGCGGCATTTCCTCAGGCAATGCCCGGATCGCGGATCCGGTCGCAGAAAGGCTTTCTCAGGAAGAAGCCGTTGCCGTCACGGAAAAGATCATCGGTTTCATCAGGAATTATCCGGGGATTTCTCCGAAAACGCGCCTCGGGATGATCATTGACGAGATCGGGACGGATGCTTTCAGAAAAGGGATCGGCCTTGACCGATCTTCAGGATACGTCCGGAAATTTCCCGGATATGTCAAATCACGGCCTGCCTTCCGGATATCGCAAAGATCCGGTTCATCAGGCTGTTTCCCGGTTTTATTGAACCGGCCGGTGCCCTTCGTTTTTCCGGCACATTCGATACGGATACTGCAGGAAAGCGATAACAATTACCGCCGATAAGAAAACGATCGCCATGAACGACAGGAAACACACGATCCATGCCAGCATACGAGGCGTCAGGAAAACATATCCCGAATATTTCCGATGAGCGACAGCAATCGCATAGACAAGCAGCAGCATCGACATCACCGGAAAACAGTTTATGC
>JAGAEB010000065.1 GCA_017613335.1 Methanosarcinaceae archaeon | reverse complement strand
TGCTGTGTACCCCCCATAATAGTCACCTTGTTTTGTGACATTTGTGATTTCATAATAGATGTATGAATCCTCCATCCATGTATCAGCTATTGTTGTATTGCGGATTGTCGTTTCAGCAGGAACATATTCCGGTATTGTGACAAGATGGCCTTTGACATCACTGAAAATGCTGACATCGGCTGTTCCGTCTGCCTGCCCGTTATTTTTGAGATAGTATGTGCATGTTCTGTAAAATCCGAGGGAAAAATTCCAATGCTTTACGAAGGATTGATTTTCCAGAAAGATATCGGGAAGAGGGTTATAGTACTGTACCGACTGAGAGGATCTCAGATCTGAGCCGGATACAGAGACAGTTCTTGAAATATTCACTGTCGGATCGTCTTTTAAGGAAGCTGTGATCACGGTTGTTCCCGGCGATTTTGCCGTAAACCGTCCGGTCTGATCGATCGTTCCGACAGACATATCGGATGATCCCCAGAAGATCCCGGATTCCGAACCGGATGATGAGCCGCCGCATGCCGTAAATAATGATCTGTCCCCTTCTGTCAGTGAAGGCGTCCAGTCCGTTATTGAAATATACGAAGATCTGTTGAGGCTGCTGACATATTTTTCGAGAAGGATCACATCACGTCCGTCGATGATTCCGTTTTGATCGATGTCGTAATTTTCATCAGTATCTGAAATCTGTGTTTTGATGCCTGCCGTATGATCGACCATCATTCTGATATTTTCTGCCGGATCAGGAAGGAATTCGATGTTGACAGGTTTTGTATCTGCCGTGAGGATTTTTGATCTGTCGGATGTGACCTGATCACCGGCATCATAGGTGTTTCCGGAGTTATCTTTCCAGCTAAGGAAAACTTTCCCTTCTGTGGAGATCATATCAGGAGCCGTTATATATTGATCAGGTTTCGTTAGGTTGACGCTTTCGATGATCGTGCCGTCGGGTAATGTGAAAGAGATGCGGCGGGTTACTTCAAGGGTGCATTCGTATGTAACGGATGTACCTTCAAGGTCTGAAACGACACATCTGTAAACACCTGCGTCAGCAGGGGTGATATTTTTCAGCTGACAGATTCCGTATTGAACTGATGAAGAGTCGGGATATCCCCGCGATGCTGTCACATTTACCCATTTATCCCCTGTTCTTTTTTGCCAGGTGAATATTAAGCTCCAATAATCTGAAGGATCTGTTGCATTTGTCCTGAAAGAAATGTTTGACCCTGCTGAAGCAGAGATGTCTGCCGGCTGAGAAAGAATAACAGGAGCAACGGTTCCTGTCCAGACGGTCATGTTGCCTGTTTTTATCCAGGTAAGCGCATCCATGTCCACGACAGTGCATCTGAATATTTTTCCGTTATCAGAATAATCTGCTTTGAAAACATTACTGTGTGATCTGTTGTCAAATTCCCATCCGGATCCGTTGTAATATTCCCAAATGTATTCTGTGTGGCCGTTGCGGCTTCCTTCAGCCTGTACATACAGGATATCGGTTTCTTCCGGAGAAAAGATACGGATGGAAGAAGCAGAATAATTTTTGATGGAAAACGGAAGAGTTCCGTATTTTGCTTTTTGAGAAGCTCTGACTGCTGCCGACGCATTCAGACGACCGCCGGAAACGGTTTTCCCTGCCTGTGCAGGAATGAAATCCGTACTTTCCGTCAGGATCGTGCGGATCTGTGATGCATTGAGAGAAGGATTGACGGAAAGCATCAAGGCGGCGGTTCCGGAAACGAATGGTGTTGCCATTGATGTACCGTACAGGGAGGACCATGCCGGCCGGGGTGCAGATCCGTTCGTGATGTATGAGGACAGAATGTAAACACCGGGCGCGGACAGATCTGTTGTTGTCTGATTGCAGTTTGAAAAGTATGCTAATTTATCATTCTGAGTGCCGGCCGCAACGCTGATAATATTATCCAGATCATAGCCGCTCGGGTAATGTTCAGTTTCCGGACCATCATTTCCGGCAGCACAGACAAAAAGAAGGCGGGAATTTTTGATCGCATCATATCTCGCCCGTGAAAATACAGAACCTCCGAAAGAACAGCTGGCGATCTGAGCGCCTGCTTTTTGGGCATAAATGATGGCATTTATTTGATCATCAATTCCGCCGAATCCATCGGCATCAAAAGCACGAACAGGCAGAATTGTTACATTCGGCGCAGTACCGAGAATCCCATATCCGGAACCCGCAATGATACCGGCACAATGAGTCCCGTGACCGTTTTCATCTGTCGGGTCGTTATCACCATCGACACAATCCCAACCGCAGATATCGTCAATATAGCCGTTTCCGTCATCATCGATACCGTTTCCGTCAATTTCACCCGGATTGTGATATATCGCATGAGAAAGATCAGGGTGTGTCATGAGAACACCTGAATCAATAACAGCCACAACGATATTTTTATTGCCTGTCGTGAGATCCCACGCACCGGAAATACGGGAATCAGCCGCAGGAATACCTTTGAACCATGTCAGCGGAAAAGAGCTGTTATCCGTCGTAACAGAACCGAGTTCCGGGAGATACTGCCCGGTGTTTTGGAGTCCCCACTGATATTTGAAGAGAGGCGCGGACGGATAGGCGGAATGAGCGTGAAGCCTGTCATCGGCGATTGTTCTGTAAGGGACATAAATGTTTTCGCCGTTGCCGGAGAGATCAGGAATCCCGGCGTCATATGAACCGGATCCGTCAAAGACTCCGCCGGTCGACATATCAAAAATATCATTGTCGGAAGAATCGGATGAGAATGAATCCAGGTAATAATTGGGTTCAGCATAAATAACGCCGGGCTGACTTTCAAAATATTCAACAGCGTCTTCGACAGAAACGCCTTCAGGGAGGCGGATGAGATGAAGTCCCGGGACCAGCTCGGGGAAAGAAGCGATCACATCCTCGGATAAAGCAGATGCAGTGATCAGCTCCGGGTCATATTTGACAAAAATTTCTCCGGGCACATAAAGAGGTGATTCCTGAGGATAATTTTCCGGCTCAGGATATCCGTCATCGTAAATAATGATCTCATCAGCAGAAGCGGCAGATGAGGCAGTTAAGATGAAAATAAGTAAGAACAAAACGGAGAGATATCTGAAAGAATTATTCTTTTTCAGAAATGAATCACAGTGTTGTATCATAATAGGACAGTATATGACAATTATTCTAAAAATAATTGTGCATATACCGACAGGGTCTGTCCGGATGCAGCAGAATCTGTGAACAGATGCAGAGGTCTGCAGATCTTTCAGAAAAGAATTTATGACATGATAAATTATCAGATTGAGGTCAGTCAGGTGATTCGATTTGGATATTCCTTTAACTCTTGAAAACAAAGCGTTTCTGCTTTCTGTCGGGACCGTGTCGATCGATCCTTCACTCGTTCCGCCGCAGCGGAAGTCGACGGCGGGACCGGGGGCCGGAACCGCAGGTTCCGTCTTTTTCAGATCCGGCGGCAGAAGAGTCCGGCTGACGATCGATCCGGCGTCGCCGTTGTCTATCTTTCCGGTGAGCGGGGCGGAAGAAGATCCCGGAAAAGACCGGCGTTCAGTCAGTGTTG
This sequence comes from Methanosarcinaceae archaeon, assembly GCA_017613335.1. Taxonomy (GTDB): domain Archaea; phylum Halobacteriota; class Methanosarcinia; order Methanosarcinales; family Methanosarcinaceae; genus Methanofrustulum. The sequence continues at coordinate 2,438 of JAGAEB010000065.1, read as the reverse complement.
CCGTCTTTTACGGAAAAGACCTGATCGCGACGGGCGTTCTTGAAAGACCGCCGGCCCATTGTCCGGGACAGGCTTACCTGAATATTTCCGAAAGATGCATCTTCAACTGCAGATATTGTTCCGTCCCGAAACTGGCGGGAAAAGTCAAGTCGAAGGAGGAGATCCTGGAGATCGTTCAGGAAGCATGGGAAAACGGTCCTGTTGAAGCTATATCGATCACGTCAGGTGTTGCTGTTTCGCCGGAGGATGAGCTTGAAAAAGTCCTCGCTGTCCTGCCGGATCTTCTGAAATACGGCGTGCCGGTCGGTGTGTCGATCTATCCGACGGCCGATTCATCGGAACGTCTCAAAAAAGCCGGCGTTTCCGAAGTGAAATACAATCTGGAATCGCCCGACAGAGAAATTTTCGGGAAAGTCTGTCCGGAGCTTTCCTATGACGAGATCATGGCCTCGCTGAAAGAGGCTGTGACATATTTCGGAAAAGGAAATGTTTATACGAACATGATCGCAGGTCTCGGAGAAACGGATGAAGCCTTTGAAGAAAGGCTGGAAGAACTGGCGCAGATCGGCGTCATGACGGATATCCGTCCGGTCTCTGTCAATCCTCTGCGCAGAGGTGAGTGTTTCATGGAAAAACCTTCTGCGGAACGTCTCCTGAAACTTTTCGGGATCCAGGAAAGGATCTGTCTGAAATACGGACTCAGACCCGACAGAGCAAAGACGCTCTGCGCCAAATGCGGCGGCTGCGATCTTGTCTGCCTGACAGACAGCGGAAAAACAGACAGTTTCGGGCGTTGAGAGGAGAACACATCCGGTCCGGGGCAACGGGAGGTATGTAAACGTACCCCCGTATTTCCGATGGAACAGCCCTAAATAATAAACGGCAGAAAGAAATCCCGGCTGCGGACAGGAAATACCGGAAATCATTCCGTTCCGGAAAACAACAGACTTATTATCATCAGAACCTTTCGTAACCGACATGATTATCTGCGGCCGGATCGCGGCCATGATGACCGTATACGATCAGCAGTGACGATCGTATTATGATTATCGCAGTCACACAATCACAATGACCTTAATTGCGATTGTCAATATCACGCGCTCTGTCTCAGTGACAGGATGCTTTTCATATTGAGAGGAATAAAATTGAAGATCATCGCTTTTGTCGGCATGCCGGCTTCCGGAAAATCAGAAGCATCAAACATTGCAAGAGAAATGCATATTCCTGTCGTCACAATGGGTGACGTCATCAGAAAAGAAGTCGCCCTCAGGGGCGCAGATCCTGCAGACGGCGGGAAGATCGCAGACAGTCTCCGGCACGAGGAAGGAATGGATGCCGTTGCCAGAAGATGCATCCCGCTCATCCGGGAAGCCATGGAAGCGAATCCGTCGGACATTCTCGTCATTGACGGTGTCCGCGGCATTTCCGAAGTGACTTTTTTCAGAAAAGCTCTGGGAGATGAATTCCTGCTTGTCTCCATTGCGATCGATTCAACGATCGAGGAGCGCTTTGACAGGATCATGCTCCGTAAAAGAGGAGATGACATGAACACGATCGAAGGCTTAAGAAAGAGAGATGAGCTGGAGATCAGCTGGGGCATGGGAGAGGCGATCAAAGCCGCAGACAGAACGATCGAGAACAGAGGGACTCTTGAAGAATACCGTTTCAGGATCAGAAAGCTTTTCGAGGAAATGATCCGTGAAGAGCAGATGAAGAAGTCACGGAACTGAGACCGTATGCGGCCGGCCGTACAGGAAGGAAAAGGCCGTGACGGAAGACAGGATCACCATCTGCAGATCAGGGGGAGAAATCAATGGAACTGAAAGTCAGCGTTTCAGCGCCGATCAGACCGACGGAAGACCTTTCAAAAGTTGCGAAAGCGATCCGCTATATGATCGACAGAAATTACAGAAGAGGAGCGGAACCGGGCAATGAACTGGACGAAGAAGAACTCAGATCCGCTCTCGGAAATGATGAGATCGTCGTCAGTATGCCCGAGTTTAAAGACGGCGCTTACACTGCCGGAGAACTGTCCGTGACGGGCGGGATCGAACTTCTGAAGACGATCCATCACAGCATCCGTCAGGAAGAGATCATCGATACGGCTTACACCGCTCTGAGAAAAGGCATGAGCGATGACGAATGCAGGACAGTGATCAGTCTGAACAAACAGGTCGCTTATGCCCGCCGCCTCAACTTTCCGGCCGATGAAGAAACGCTCGGATCGATACGGGTCGAGATTGAAGCAAAAAGCCCCGAATCCCTGGAAAGGGTGATCGACTGGCTGACACCGCCGACGAAAGAAGGAACGCCGGTTTATGAACTCAGCATTGAAGATCTGAACCGATGTTAAAAATAAAGCATCAATGAAAAAACGAAAAATCAGTAAAAACGAAAAATCAGTAAAAACGAAAAATCAGTAAAAACGAAAAATCAGT
>JAGAEB010000007.1 GCA_017613335.1 Methanosarcinaceae archaeon | reverse complement strand
CTCAAAAATGATGGTAATCCGTCTCAAAAATGATGGTAATCCGTCTCAAAAATGATGGTAATCCGTCTCAAAAATGATGGTAATCCGTCTCAAAAATGATGGTAATCCGCCTCAAAAATGATGGTAATCTGTCTCAAAAATGATGGTAATCCACCTCAAAAATGATGATAATCCGCCTCAAAAATGACGGCAATCCCCTCAAAAATGATGGTCATCCGGCCTGAAATGATGGTCATCCGGCCTGAAATAACACATTTCCTATTTTGATTATGAAAAGATTAAAATATGCATCCTCCGATGGAAATATATTATCAGCATATGTGCCTGACAGACGTATCGTCCTTTGAAACTCTTTTCGGTGAAAACATGGCAATTCCGACAAATATCAAAAATCTGCTTTCCGGCAATGTCGTTGAATGGGCAAGGATTGAATTCAAAGAAAACCGGAATGCAGATGCATCACTGAAAACAATCTGCGCTTTATCATCAGCTTCGCAGCGCTCTTCAATATATCAGAAACAACGCTGTCGCAGAAATGATCATCAAACAGCCTGATAAAGCAGAAGCTGTCCGTTTTTTCAATTATCCGTATGCAGCTGTTGAAGAGGCTCTTTCAAATGCTGTCTACCATAAGGGATATGATGTCCGTGAACCGATAGAAGTTCGTATTCTGCCTGACAGGATTGAGATCGTCAGCCATCCGGGAGCTGACAGATCCGTTTCTGAAGAAGGCCTCAGAACATACCGCGTTTTCAACCGCCGTTACCGCAACAGACGCATCGGCGATTTCCTGAAAGAACTCCATCTGACAGAAGGACGCAACACGGGTTCCCGCAAAATCCTGAATGCGATGGAAAACAACGGGTCTCCAAAGCCGCTGTTCGAAACAGATCCTGAAAGAACGTCTTTTTCGACAACGCTTTTTATCCATCCGGGTTTTTCTGAACTGAACTCTTCCGGAAAAAATAATATCCGGTCCGGAAATGATATTCCTTCATCAGAAAACGACAACGATCTGCCGGGAAACGGTCAAAAAGCATCCGGAAATGACCGCAGCCTGTCCGGAAAAAAGACGGTTCACGATTTGCCCGCCGGTCTTTCCGAAACAGAATCTGCTGTATATGGTATGATTAAAAAAGATCCGAAGCTGTCTGCACTGAAAATCGCAGAAGCGGCAGGAATCTCGAAAGCGACTGTCGAACGTGCAGAAAAATCATTGAAAGAAAAAGGTTTCATCGAAAGAAAAGGATCGACAAGGGGATTCCGGAAAATTCTGAAATGAACCTTGTGTCTGATTCATTTCGCAGATGAATTCTGATCATTTGCAGGTTTTCCTGTTTTTTGACGGATTCGATCATTTCTTCAAAAATAAACGGGGAATATTTTCAATGATTCCTGCGCCTGCTCCGACTTTTTTAAGACATGACCGGAAAAGAGAGGCACCTGACATAATTCACGGTTTGTTGCGGCCGGCTGAGACTCTGTTTTCAGAAATAACGGATAAAAAAAGTAATATCTGAATGAAACTTTACATCTACTTTATATCTGAAAGATCAGGCATTTATTGCCTGCCGGATCCGCCCTGATCCTGACGGACCGGATCATTCATGATGCCTGCACAGGCACGGACTGCAGAACCGGATCGGCATAAAAGAGTTGGCTGAATATGAGACCGAATGAGAATGAATATACTTATCCCGACAGTTTTAAGATCGTCTATATCTCGCTTGCTTCTCTGACATTGTTCTTTGCTTTTGCAACGATCGCCTGCGGTATCATTCTGGATCTTCTGTCTCCGATCTCACTGGCGTGTCTTCTGCTGGCTGTCCTTTTCGGCATTTTCACAGGCATCGCCTATATGCTCAGATTCAGAATGAATGCTTTCTGAATCTTTTGTTTTTTCGACGGTCACGGTCTTTCAGCTGTCAGAAAAACTATATAAGAAATCCTGTCTTTTTTTCTCGGCGGTTCAGGCTTTCAGGCTTTTTCCGTCATTCATCACATTCATTCCCGCTGTACCCGTTTCCCGCTGTATTCATTTCTGCATCATACGGCGGGGGCTGCGTCCGGATCAGGAAAAGACCGGAAAATATGCCGCAGGACAGAAACAGCAAAAAGCGGCAAACACAGCAGCAAACGCATCAGCAAATGCATCAGCAAATGCATCAGCAGACACAGCAGAAATCATCTGAATCATTTACCTGTTATCCTTTACCTTTTATCATTTACCTTTTATCTTTTACCTGTTATCCCGAACTGTCCGCTGAAACGGACCGGAAGAGGAATTCACAAATGTCATACAAGATTCTCGAGAAAGAAGAAATCGGAACCGGTGTCTTCAGAATGGTCATTGAAGCGCCGGATGTGGCCGCAGCGGCCAAAGCGGGTCAGTTCGTCATGATCCGCGTCTGCGAGACCGGCGAGCGGATCCCGCTCACGATCGCCGACTTCAGCAAAGAAAAAGGAACGGTCACGATCGTCGTCCAGGCGCTGGGCAAAAGCACGAAAATGCTGACAGCCATGAATCCCGGCGATGCTGTCGCTGATTTCATCGGTCCGCTCGGCACACCGTCCGATGTCAGAAAACTGGGAACCGTTATCCTTGTCGGCGGCGGTGTCGGCATTGCGCCGATCTATCCCCAGATCTCCGCCTACAAAGAAGCCGGCAACCACGTCATCGCCGTCATCGGCGCCCGCAACGAATCTCTCCTCATCATGGAAAAGGAAGTCGAAGAGGCCGCAGATGAATATTATGTCTGCACGGATGACGGCTCCAAAGGACACCACGGTTTCGTCACGGAAGTCGTCAAAGAAATCCTCGACAAAGAAAAAGAAGAGATCGCGGCCGGCACGTTCAAAGGTGAAAGAACGGCCCGCGTCGTCGTCATCGGCCCGCCGATCCTCATGAAAGTCGCCGCAGGCCTTATGGCCGGTTACCCTGATGTCGAGATCATCGTCAGCATCAATTCCATGATGGTCGACGGGACCGGTATGTGCGGCGGCTGCCGCGTCATCGTCGGCGGCGAAGTGAAGTTCGCCTGTGTCGACGGTCCGGAATTCGACGGCAGACTCGTCGACTTCGGAACGGTCATGAACCGTCTGATGATCTACAGAAAAGAAGAAGCCGCAGAAAATGAGATGTATGAGAAATCGTGCGAAGGCGGCATCTGTTCAAAATTGGGGGCCTGAGTATGACAAACATGGAAGCAGAACGCGTTGAAATGCCGGAACAGCCGGCAGAAGTCCGCAGACACAACTTTGATGAAGTGGCTCTGGGATACTCCGAAGAGGATGCTGTCCTTGAAGCCTCCCGCTGCATCCGCTGCACACGCCCGAAGTGCGTTACCGGATGCCCCGTTTCCGTCGACATCCCCTCGTTCATCGGGCTGATCACGGAAAAGAAATGGGATGCAGCGCTTGAAAAGATATACGAGACGAACATGCTCCCGTCGATCTGCGGACGCGTCTGCCCGCAGGAGACGCAGTGCGAAGCCGTCTGTCTCATGAACAAAAAAGGAAAACCGATCGCGATCGGACGCCTTGAGAGATATGTCGCTGACAGATGCCGGGCCGAAAGAGCTCAGGCCGGACAGAATGCCGGAAAAACAACCCTTCCGGAAAAGAACGGAAAGAAAGTCGCCGTCGTCGGATCCGGTCCGGCAGGCCTGACGGCCGCCGCGGATCTCGCCAAAGCCGGATACAGTGTCACGATCTACGAATCCCTCCACGCGCCGGGCGGCGTTCTCACCTACGGCATTCCTGCGTTCAGACTCCCGAAAGACATCGTCCGTGACGAGATCGAAGGCGTAAAAAGACTCGGTGTCGAGATCAGAACGAATAACGTCATCGGACGCATCAAGACACTCAAAGACCTCTCTGAAGAATACGATGCCGTCTTCCTCGGCTCCGGCGCCGGTCTTCCGTCTTTTGCCGGGATCGAAGGCGAAAACTTCAACGGCGTTTATTCCGCCAATGAATTCCTGACCCGCATTAATCTGATGAAAGCCTACAAAGACGAATATGACACCATCATCCGCAAAGGAAAGAATGTCGTTGTCGTCGGCGGCGGAAATGTCGCCATGGATGCGGCCAGATCGGCCCTGCGCCTCGGCGCCGACAAAGTCACGATCGTCTACCGCAGAGGCGATGAAGACCTCCCGGCCCGCCGCGAAGAGATCGAACACGCCAAAGCGGAAGGCATCGAATTCAGTTTCTTCACGAACCCCGTCCGGATCAACGGCGACCTCGGCGATGAAAAAGTCCGCCGGTTCGATGTCGTCTCCGTCGAATGTATCAGAACGGAACCCGGAGAACCGGACGAATCCGGCCGCAGAAGCCCCGTCCCGATCAAAGGCTCCGAATTCACGATTGATGCAGATGTCGTCATCATCGCCATCGGTACCTCCCCGAACCCGCTCATCTTCAAAGGAACACCTGATCTTGAAAAAGGCAGAAAGGGAACCGTCGCCGTCAACGACGATCTTCAGTGCTCCCTCGAAAACGTCTTCGCCGGCGGCGACATCGTGACCGGCGCGGCGACCGTCATCTCCGCCATGGGCGCCGGCAAGAAAGCCGCAGCAAGCATCGATGCTTACCTGAAGAACAAGGCGTAAGACTGAAAATACGCTGAAACGATACCATAAACAAATAAGCCCTCCCGGATTTCCGGAAGGGCTTTTTCTTTTTTCAGACGATGACCGTTATCTGTCCGACTGTTTGTCTGCGTGAGATTTTCCTCTGTTTTCAGGTGTCCTGAATAACACAAATAAATAAACAAAACAGACGGAAAATACACACGGTCATGAAAACAGTGATCAGCGCCCCGACGGAGATTCGAACTCCGGTCTAAAGCTCCGGAGGCTTCAAGGATATCCACTACCCTATCGGGGCAAAAGAAACAATTCCGGATCAAAAACCTGATGCTCCCGGATAAAGCCGGAAACAGTCAGAAAAAAAGAAAAATCAGATAACAGAAAGAAGAAAGCGTCCCGACGGAGACTCGAACTCCGGTCTAAAGCTCCGCAGGCTTCAAGGATATCCACTACCCTATCGGGACACGATGCATATTATGCGGGAAGTATCATGCGGAAAGCATGGGCAACCGCATTGAGCAGAGCAATGAAACGAATCTCTCAGATATAAAGGTTTTGTAAACCCGAAACCTTCCGGCAGAACAGCATAAACAAAGCGTCTGTACAAGACAGATCCGAAAATGATCATCACGGATCAAAAGCCGGACCCGAACGACATAAACACAAAAATCAGAAAAACAAAAAGCGGGCCCAGGAGGATTCGAACCCCCGGCATTCGGGTTAGAAGCCCGACGCTATATCCTGGCTAAGCCATGAGCCCGCTGCGACAAATTAAAAACGGTTTCAGCCGTGACGCTTCACAACTGAACGATATCGTAAAAGGGAAATCGGGTATTTATAGATTTCTCATATCCTGCCCCCGCAGCTTCCTGAACATCCGGACAGGCAGCGACAGGCTGATCCAAAATCCTTAAATAGAAATATTCTGTTCAGACTACTGGTTCAGGCGTTGTCCTGTGAACCTGACTGATGCACCGATGGTCTAGCGGCTATGATCGTGGCCTTCCAAGCCACTAACCCGGGTTCGAATCCCGGTCGGTGCACTCCTGAAGGGAATCCGGTTTTCCGGAATCCCTTTTTTGTTTTATGCCCGGATCTTTCTGCTTTCATTCCTGCTTCTTTCTGTTTCACTCCTGCTTCTTTCTGTTTCATTCCTGCTTCTTTCTGTTTCACTCCTGCTTCTTTCTGTTTCACTCCTGCTTCTTTCTGTTTCATTCCTGCTTCTTTCTGTTTCATTCCTGCTTCTTTCTGTTTCACTCCTGCTTCTTTCTGTTTTCATTCCCTCTTCTTTCTGTTTTCATTCCCTCTTCTTTTTGTTTTCATTCCTTTTTCCTTCCTGTTTTCTGCCGTCTTCCCGGCTGTCTGCCGGCTGTTCTGCCATCCCACTGTTTTTATAGAAAATATCCTTACTTCTGACGTTTATGAGTCGGTCCGCACGGACCTGAAACCCGAAAAACAGACCGAAACGGACGGAAGCGAGTTGAAATCATGAAATATATTGTTATCATCGGCGACGGAATGGCCGATCATCCGATCCCGGAGCTGGGAAATAAGACGATCCTCGAATATGCAGAAAAACCGAACATGGACTATATCGCCGCAAAAGGCCGCATGGGCCTTGCCGTCACGGTTCCCGACGGTTATGCGCCGGGAAGCGATGTGGCGAATATGGCGATCTTCGGCTACGATCCCGCGAAATATTATACCGGCAGATCTCCGCTCGAAGCCGTCAGCATGGGCGTCAGGATGGAAGACGACGACCTCTCTTTCAGATGCAATCTGATCACGATCGGATCGCCCGACGGCAAAGTCGGTGCAGATGTCAAAGATCCGTACATTCTGGATTACAGCGGCGGCCACATCTCCTCCGAAGAAGCGGCCGAACTCATCAGAGCCGTTGACGAAAAACTCGGCAGCGACAGATTCAGATTCTATCCGGGCATCAGTTACCGCCATCTCCTGATCTCAAAGCACAATTTCGCCAAAAACGCCGTCTGCACACCCCCGCACGATGTCACGGGACAGAAAGTGGCTGACAATCTCCCGACAGGCGAAGGCGCCGAAGAACTCACAGAACTCACAAAAAAATCATTTGACATTCTCATGAACCACCCGGTCAACATCAGACGCATGGCCGAAGGAAAAATGCCTGCCAACAGCATCTGGCTCTGGGGACAGGGGAACGCACCGAGATTCGAATCTTTCAAAGAAGTATGCCACAAAACAGGCGCCGTCGTCTCCGCTGTCGATCTCCTGAAAGGGATCGGCCTCAGCGCCGGCCTCGATGTCATCGACGTCGAAGGCGCGACAGGCTTCCTCGACACCAACTACGAAGGAAAAGTCAACGCCGTCAAAGAAGCGCTGAAAACGAAAGACTTTGCTTTCATCCACCTCGAGGCGCCCGACGAATGCGGCCACATGGGCAGTTACGAAAAAAAGATTCAGGCCGTCGAAGACCTCGACTCAAAAGTCATCGCCCCGCTCCTGGAATTCGCCCGCGCATCCGGTGAAAGATACAGGATCCTCGTCATGCCGGACCACCCGACGCCCGTCGAGCTCAAGACCCATACGAATGAGCCGATCCCGTTCGCCGTCTATGACACCGCGGAAGACGACACAGACAGCACAACGGCCTTCACGGAAAAACAGGGTCGTGCAGGCTCATACGGCTGCGTCAGAGGATCCGATATCCTGCGTACGATCCTCCTGAAAGACTGAACTGCATTCCTCATCGCCGTTCCGAATGTCTGACGGCATCCTTCAGTTCTGAAGGCTGTACGTCAGACATCATTTTCTGACGGGTGTGTTCTGTCCGGACAGGCCTGTCCGGTACAGCATATATAATAGATATCATTTTGTTCCTGCCTGCACTTTCACACTGCGGCATCAGGGGTTTTCCGGAGTTACGTCCAATTAAAAATGTCATTTTCCGGGAAATTTTACGTTTTTTCTAAGGTTTTCGGGCCGGATACCAGTAACAAAACGAATGTATTTTCGTAACACGATTTAATTTTTGCCTCTCTCGCTGCTTTTTTTAATCGTCTTTTTTATCAAAACCGGAATTGAGTTCAGTCACAAAGTTTAAGTACAAACGTAACGAATAAACATCTGATTGGAATGATTGAATAATATTCCGTCATATAAAAACGGCGGACTGTTATTCCCGGGCCGTTCGGCTAATTATGCTCATGCGGCAAATTATGCCCATTTGGCAGATCATGCCAATTCATTTTTAAAAATAAGGAGGATATATCGTGTCTGACACAATCGATATCTACAGCGATAGGGGACAACTCTTAGAGAGTAATGTAAATATCAAAGACCTTGCCCCGACAAGAAACAAAGCAATCCAGAAAATCATCATGGACACCAAACGCTCCGTCGCAGTCAACCTCGGCGCAATCGAAAAATCCCTTGCCACCGGTGCAATGGGCGGTGCCAGAAAAATGATTCTCGGACGCTCCCTCAACTACAACCTCGTTGAGAACCACGCAGCGATCGTCGACGCCGTCAAGAAACTCGTCCAGGTCGACGAAGGCGACGGAACTGTCGTCAAAGCCCTCGCAGGCGGTAAGCAGATCCTCGTTCAGGTCCCGGAAGCAAGACTCAGATATGCAGCAGACTCCACTGTCTCTATGACTGTTACTGCAGCATCCTTCACCCAGGCAATCCTTGACCTCTATAACACCGACATGTATGACGGTATGGTCGTTAAAGGCGCCTGCTGGGGCAGCTACCCGCAGACCGTCGGTATGACCGGCTCTCCGATCAAAGCCATCATCGACATTCCGGCAAACAACGAAGGTCTCGGCTACTCCCTGAGAAACATCACTTCCAACCACGTTGCCGCAATCACCAGAAGAAACGCAATGAACGCAGCAGCCCTTTCATCCATCTTCGAACAGACCGGTATCTTCGAAATGGGCGGCGCAGTCGGCGACTTCGAGAGACACCAGCTCCTCGGCCTCGCATACCAGGGCCTCAACGGCAACAACATGGTCTATGACATGGTCAAAGAGAACGGAAAGAACGGTACCATCGGCACTGTTATCGAGTCCACCGTCGGCAGAGCCATCGAAGACGGCGTCATCTCCGTTGACAAAGTCGGTGCATCCGGCTACAAGTTCTACAAAGCAAACGATGTCGCAAAGTGGAACGCATACGCCGCAGCAGGTACCCTTGCAGCAACCCTCGTGAACGCAGGTGCTTCCCGTGCCGCACAGGACGTTGCAGCAACCATGCTCTACTTCAACGACATTCTCGAGAAAGAGACCGGCCTTGCAGGTACCGACTACGGTAAACTCCAGGGTGCATCCGTCGGTTTCTCCTTCTTCTCCCACTCCATCTACGGCGGCGGCGGACCGGGTATCTTCAACGGTAACCACGTCGTTACCAGACACTCCAGAGGTTTCGCAATGCCGTGCGTCGCCGCAGCATGCGCCCTCGATGCAGGTACTCAGATGTTCACCATCGAGTCCACCTCCCAGATTATCGGTGATGTCTTCGGTACTATCGACGAATTCAGAGAGCCGATCAAAGCAGTTGCAGGAGCACTCTAAGCAACACATGTGAAGGTCTAAACTATGACAGGTCCCGAATGCATTTCCGAACAACAGGACATCTATCAGATTCAGGTTGTCCCCCAGAGAATCCTGAATCCGGACACAAGTGAGAAATTGCTGTCAGGGATCTACGGCTGTGAAAATATCCGCAGAGTCATGATTCAGGGGTCGCGCCTGCCTACGAAAGTCAGCTACGGCCCGGGAACAGGAGAAAAAGTTGACCATCCGCTTAAAAGATCGATCGAGATCGAAGGGCAGGAAGTCGACATGAGAGTCACCTTGAGCCGCGTCAGCGTGGAAGTCATCGGACACGATACCGTCGAAAAGATCAGAAAGGTCTGCAGCGACGTACTTCCTTTTCCGTTTGAATTCTATGAGGGCGTCTACTTCAAGAAACACTCAACGATCACAGACTATGCGAAATTAGGACCGGATGCCGATGAATTGCTTCTGGGCATGACGGATCCGAAGGCCGGCAAAAGCAATACTGTTCAGTACATCAAATCCGAAAAAAGTGAGCAGATATGAATTTCGACAGGAACACGCAGGTTGTTGACTGCAGATGCGGAACGGCCCACGGAACAGGCGGCAGTCTGGCAAGAGCCGGAACGCTGTCGCAGGCCGGCAAGCTTGATGTCGTCATCGTCACAATGGGTTCCGGCCGGAGACATATCACGAAGCCTGTCTGTGAGATCACGTATGCGATCCGCAAGGAAAACATTCAGGCGGGCGTTCTGGTGCTGTACGCCGGAACCGGTTATCCGGAATCCGGAACGATGGGCTCTTTCGGTATCGACCCGAAAGAAGTCGACCAGATCAATATGCACAGAATGGCCATCATCCACTTCGGAAATGTCAGGAACCACTTCGTGAAAAAGGCAAGAGATATCTTCAAAGGTGTCAGAATCCCGGCGATCATCATCTGCCAGGCACTTGTTGACTACGAAGATTTTGCAGATATGGGGATCAGAACCCGCTACGTCAAACCGAGAAAGAGCGACTGTCTTACAGAGGGCTGCATCATGAACATCGTGACCGGTGTCGCCCGCGGTGAAGCCTGCTCCAGGGAAAAACTGAGCGAGATCATTGTCAAAACCAAAGGAACTTTAGACCAGATCAAAGAATGAAGGAGTTATTATTATGGCATACGAAGCACAATACTACCCCGGCACCACCTCTGTTGCTGAAAACAGAAGAAAACAGATGGGCGGAAAATTAGAAAAACTGAGAGAAATCTCCGATGAGGACCTCACCGCAATCCTCGGCCACCGCGCCCCCGGAAGCGACTACCCGAGCACCCACCCGCCGCTGGCAGAAATGGAAGAACCGGACTGCCCGGTCAGACAGATGGTCGAACCGACTCCGGGTGCAAAAGCAGGTGACAGAGTCAGATACGTCCAGTTCGTCGACTCCATGTACAACGCACCGTCCGTCCCGTACGTCAGATCCTACTACGCAGCGATCAACTACAGAGGCGTTGACCCGGGTACCCTCTCCGGCCGTCAGATCGTCGAGGCCCGTGAGAGAGACATGGAAATCATCGCAAAAGAACAGCTTGAGACCGACATGTCCTGCCCGGCACGCTCCCACATCCGCGGTGCGACCGTCCACGGTCACTCCGTCAGACTGCAGGAAGACGGTGTCATGTTCGATATGCTCGACAGAACCAGAAAGGAAGGCGACGTCATCGTCATGGACAAAGACCAGGTCGCACTCCCGCTCGACAGAAAAGTCGTCCTCGGAAAACCGATGTCTGAAGAAGAATTAGCAAAGAGAACCACTATCTACCGTGTCGACAACGTTCCGTTCAGATCTGACGCTGAAGCACTGGAATGGGTCCACAGAGTTTTCCTCCAGAGAACTCAGTACGGTTTCAGACCGGGTGTTGAGAAAACACAGTAAATGGGAGATGACATAAATGGCACAAGATATTTTTGAGAGATTTAAGAGATCCATGGAAATCAAGTTCGGCGAAGACTACGGCGACAACAAGCAGGGCGGAACCGACATCACCTCCAAGACTGAGAAATTCTACAGATTAGGTCCGGAGCAGAGCCCGAGAAAGAGAGAAATGATCAAAGCCGGTAAGGAGATCGCTGCAAAAAGAGGTCTCGTCGGCTACAACCCGATGATGCACACCGGTGCACCGCTCGGCCAGAGATGCATCACTCCGTACAGAATCTCCGGTACTGACCTCGTCGTCGACCCGGATGACCTCCACTACGTCAACAATGCTGCCATGCAGCAGATGGTTGACGACATCAAGAGAACCAACATCGTCAGCTTAGACATGGCCCACGAGACTCTCGAGAAGAGACTGGGTAAGGAAGTTACTCCGGAAACCATCAACGGTTACCTCGAGAACCTCAACCACTCCCTCCCGGGCGGTGCCGTCGTTCAGGAAATGATGGTCGAATGCCACCCGGCACTCGTTGACGACTGTTACGTCAAGATGTTCACCGGCAACGATGAACTCGCAGACGAGATCGACAAGCAGTTCCTCATCGACATCAACAAGATGTTCCCGGAGGACCAGGCTGAACAGCTCAAGAAAGCCCTCGGCAAATCCTGCTGGCAGGCACTCCACATCCCGACTGTCGTCATCAGATCCACCGACGGTGGTCAGACCAGCAGATGGTCTGCCATGCAGATCGGTATGTCCTTCATCTCCGCATACAACATGTGCGCCGGTGAAGCAGCAGTCGCTGACCTTTCCTATGCCGCAAAGCACGCAGGTTCCATCAACATGGGTGAAATGCTTCCGGCAAGACGTGTCAGAGCACCGAACGAGCCGGGAGGCGTTTCCTTCGGTCACCTCTGTGATATCATCCAGACCGGCCGTGTTGTCACTGACGACCCGGCAAAAGTCGCTCTCGAAGTCGTCGGCGCAGGCTGTGTCATGTACGACCAGATCTGGCTGGGTTCCTACATGTCCGGTGGTGTCGGTTTCACTCAGTATGCAACTGCAGCATACACTGATGATATCCTCGACAACAACCTGTACTACGCTGTCGACTACATCAACCAGCACTACAGCAACGCTGCAAAGGTCGGCACTGACAACAAAGTCAAAGCAACCACCGATGTCATCAAAGACATCGCAACCGAATCCACGCTCTTCGGTATGGAAGAATACGAGAGATACCCGTCTGCACTCGAAGACCACTTCGGCGGTTCCCAGAGAGCAACCTCCCTCGCTGCTTCCGCAGGCTGTGCCGTCTCCATCGCAACCGGTAACGGTAACGCAGGTCTCTCCGGCTGGTACCTCTCCATGTACCTCCACAAAGAAGGCTGGGGAAGACTCGGCTTCTACGGCTACGACCTCCAGGACCAGTGCGGTGCCTCCAACGTCTGCTCCTACCAGGGCGATGAAGGTCTCATGGCAGAACTCCGCGGTCCGAACTACCCGAACTACGCCATGAACGTCGGTCACCAGGGCGGCTACGCAGGTATCACCATGGCAGCCCACTCCACTCGCGGCGACGCATTCACCGTCAACCCGCTCGTCAAGATCTGCTTCGCAGACGACCTCCTGCCGTTCGACTTCACCAGACCGAGATATGAATTCGGCCGCGGTGCACTCAGAGAATTCGAACCGGCCGGTGAGAGATCCCTCATCATCCCGGCAAAAGCATAAGCGGATTGTCGGAATGACCGGATTCCTGTCAGGCATCGCCTGACACTCCCTTAAATCCTGAATTTCCCGGGTTGTGTACAGATCCGGAAAATTCAGGTATGCATCTTTGAAATTGTGTACAGGTTTCAAAGATGCATTTTTTTATCGTTCCGGCTTTCCTTTCTCTCCTGTTTGCCCCCCTCTTTTTTGTTCTCCCTTTTTTGTTCTCCCCGTTTTGTTCTGTCATCCGTCCTGTCCTTCAGAGATATGCCGGCGTATCATTCCGGATGATTCCGCCCGTCATCAATCAAATCTTATTTATAAGAAAAAAGCTCTTGATACTTCGATATGATATCTCATTGCGAAGAACATGGTTATTTCAAAGGAGA
Organism: Methanosarcinaceae archaeon; assembly: GCA_017613335.1. GTDB lineage: Archaea > Halobacteriota > Methanosarcinia > Methanosarcinales > Methanosarcinaceae > Methanofrustulum. Next base: position 1,413 of record JAGAEB010000007.1, on the reverse strand, counting down.
AGACTGCCCCTGCTGTCACGAACCGGGTTCGGCCGTTCTGACAGATGAGCAGGAAGACCGTCTGGGACGGTTCGTCTCCGGCGCATTAAGGCATTTCCCCGATAAGCTCGGCTTATCGATGTATCCGGACGGATGGGTCAGTTTTAATGCTTTAGCCTCCTCCTGCGCAAGAAAATATCGCTGGATGAAGAAAGAGTATATGTATGCTCTTCTCGATGTCGACGATAAAGAGAGATATGAGATCTCGGGCGGAAAGATCAGAGCGCGCTACGGACACTCCGTCGATGTCGTTCTGAATTATCCGGAATACGAAGGAGAATTCATCTATTACGGAATCAGCCCGGAAGAAGAGGACATCATTCTTGAAAGCGGCGTCATTCCCGTCCGCCAGAAATATGTCCATCTGAGCACAGATCCTGAGAAAGCATATGAGGTTGCATCTGTCCACACGGAAAGGCCTATCATCCTTAAGATCGATGCCGACCGGATGATCCGTGATCATTACAAGGTCATGAGAGCCAATGATCACATCGTTCTGACAAAATCGATCCCGCCGGAATATATTTCAGAAATCCTGGAAGTCGAGGACGCAGACGCTGAATAATGCTTCGCTGTATCGTGCCCGGAATCTTTCACATTCATACGCAGGCAATCCGGAATCCGGATGCCGTTTCATCATTAATCACATGCAGACCCGACAGGATCTGCAGAAGTCACACCCGGAAAGATCGTGCAAAAGTCTGAAACGATGTATCTGCCGCACGATAACAGATGAAAAGACCATCTTTGATTTCAATCATCATTTCTGCTCCTTCCCGCAGAAAAGGACAGAAAATTCATTATTATACTGAGGTCCGGATGAATCCTGAAACGGATCGTTCATCCGCCCCGAAACAGACGGCTGAAGGCCGATCCCTGCAGACAGGCTGAAAATCACACCTGACCGGTTGCTTTTCTGAGCTTCCTGTTCCAACGGATCTGACCATAAGCCGCATATCACTCTATCTGACACAATCCGGAAATCCGGCAGAAACCAAAGCCGGGCATTTCCGTCTGCGGATCTTTGAATGGCATTGCTTTTTATCTGAGTCGGCAGACCCGCGGCCGCCCGTACATTCTGTTCTGATCTCATCTGACAGACGGGTCCGGTAACCGATATGCTCAGTCCGACAGCTTTCATTGTCTGATCGGTATCCTGTATTCAGTCTTCATGTCTGATCAGTATTCCTGCATTCAGCTTTCATGTCTGATCAGGTTTTCCGATTCAGCTTTCATGTCTGATCGGTTTTTCCGATTCAGCTTTCATGTCTGATCGGTTTTTCCGATTCAGCTTTCATGTCTGATCGGTTTTCCGATTCAGCTTTCATGTCTGATCGGTTTTCCGATTCAGCTTTCATATCTGATCGGTTTCCT
>JAGAEB010000064.1 GCA_017613335.1 Methanosarcinaceae archaeon | reverse complement strand
GGACAGAAAATGAACGGACAGAAAATGAACGGACAGAAAATGAACGGACAGAAAATGAACGGACAGAAAATGAACGGACAGAAAATGAACGGACAGAAAATGAACGGAAGAGAAAACGACTGTGAGGCCGGATGAATGAGAGAAATAAGAGAATCCTGTTCGTCAGGATTCTTTTGTTTTTTCATTTTTGCTGTTGTCTTTGTCGGTATCCGGGAAGCGGCTGAGGTGGATCCTTATCCGCTCAACGCGGTTTCCGCAGACATCGAGGACTGTGTAGTTGTTGCCTTCGAAGTTCACGAATTCGTTTTCGGCGGGGACGTGGCCGAGGGATTCCATGACGAAGCCGGCGATCGTCTGCGATTCTGTTTTGTCGTCGAGATCGAGATGAAGGAGATCATCGAGATCGTTGAGGTACATACGGCCGCTGACGATGTAATCATAATCCGTGACTTTGACGACCTGATCGGAAGCTTCGGGGACTTCGCCGGCGAGTTCGCCGAAAACGACGGCAGCGAGATCGTTCAGCGTGACGAGGCCTGCGGTGCTGCCGAATTCGTCGATGACGACGGCGACGTTTTTCGACCGGGTGTTCATTTCCCGGAAAAGGTCGGAAGCTTTCTTGGCTTCATAGATGAACATGGGTTCCTGCATGAGGTCTTCAATACGGAAATCAGCTTCTTCACCTTTGTAGAGGATGAAATCGCGCATGACGAGGATGCCGCGGATGTCATCGATCGTTTTCGAATAGACAGGGAGTTTGGAGTAGCCGCAGCCGCGGAATGTTTCGAGCACTTCGCTGTAGGACGATCCGATCTCAACGGCGGCGATATCGATATGCGGGATCATGACGTCTTTGACGCGGATGTCCGTGAATCTGAAAATGTTCGTGATCATGTTTTTTTCATGATGCTCGATGATGCCTTCTTCGTGGCCGACATCAATGATCGTGAAAAGCTCATCTTCGGAAACGGTCGGCTGATCAGATGATTTTTTGACACCGAGAAGACTGATGAGAAAATCGGTGATCTTCATGAAGATCAGGATCAGCGGTCTCATGATGCGGACGAGCGGCAGGATGACGGAAGATGCAGCCAGAGAGATCGATTCAGCATGTGCCGTTGCGATCGTTTTCGGCGTGATCTCGCCGAAGATGAGGACGAGGATCGTCATGACGCCTGTCGCGACGGCAACGCCGGCATCGCCGTAAAGCCCCAGGGCGATCGAGGTGGCCAGGGAAGAGGCGCCGATATTGACGATGTTGTTGCCGATCAGGATGGCCGTCAGCATTTCATCTTTGTTTTCGATGAGTTTCAGAACGCGTGAGGCGCCTGATCTGCCGTTTTCCTGAAGCGTCATCATGCGGATGCGGCTGACAGATGTCAGAGCGGTTTCCGATGTTGAAAAAAAAAGCGGAAAAAATGATGAGGATGATCAGGAGAAAAATTTCCGTAAGGACCAGAGTTTCCAAAAAAGACCCACCTGATGAAAATTGTTTCAGAAACTTCAGTCAGATATTCCGAAGACTGTTTTTAAGAAAAAGTCTGCCGATCCGGGCCGGATTTCAGTATTTCCGGACGCTCCCGTTTTCAGGATCCCGGATCGGGATATCGTTTGATTTGAACTTGGATCTGAAGACCGGTCTTCAGTCTTTGATCTGGTCGGCGCTGAAGCCTCTCTGCATCAGGACTTCTTTCATGCGTCCGATGTGATTGCCCTGCAACTCGATCGTTCCGTCACGCAGAGTTCCGCCGCATGCGAATTTAGATTTCAGGTACGTTGCAAGATCCTGGACGTCGATCTCATTCGAGTCGAGGCCTTCAACAATCGTTACTTCTTTTCCGTATCTCCTGCGATTGACTTTGATCGTGATTCTCTGCTGCTCTTTGGCAACTTCCTCACAGATACACAGTTCTTCAGGCAGACCGCAGACGGGACACATTCCGGCACTCATTTGTTCAGATATCCTCCGGGTAAATGATAGAAATATTTTGGTTTTGTTAAAATAAATCGGCATTCATATGAAAACCGATGCTGAAAGAAATTCAGAAGAATAATCTCCGGAATTTGTTTCAGTCCATTATTGCTCACAATCTAATTAAATGTACTGGTATCGTCCGGATATTTACGGTGATCATCCGGACAGATGAACGGAATTTAACATCATGTGAAAAGAACAGAATGAGGATGAAAAGCAGACAGAACAGAATGAGGATGAAAAGCAGACAGAACAGAATGAGGATGAAAACAGACTGAACAGAATGAAGATGAAAACAGACTGAACAGAATGAAGATGAAAAGCAGACAGAACAGAAAGAGGATGAAAAGCAGACAGAACAGAAAGAGGATGAAAAGCAGACAGACAGAAAGAGGATGAAAAACAGAAGAGGATGAAAAGCTGACAGAAGAAAAACGGAAAAGAAAATAAAAATGCCCTGACACGTTTCCGGGAAACATGTCAGGGCATCTGATCGGTCCGGCGGTCCGGCAATCCTGCGCGGATCGCTGTCAGTCGATGCGGATCTCGCTTTTTCTCAGCCAGTCGATGTCTGACTGGTAGAGATCTCTGAGATCTTTCAGGCCGAGTCTGAGCATGGCGACGCGGCTGACGCCGAGACCCCAGGCGAGGACCGGTTCTTTGATCCCGAGCGGTTCCGTGACTTCTTTTCTGTAGACGCCGGCGCCGCCGAGTTCGACCCAGCCGAGGCCGTCGACCCAGACTTCCGGCTCGACGCTCGGTTCCGTGTACGGGAAGTAGCCGGGGCGGAAACGCACTTCTTCAAAGCCCATTCTGTGATAGAATTCTTTGAGATAGCCGAGCAGGTGGGCAAATGTGACGCCTTCTGCCATGACGATGCCCTCGAGCTGTTCGAATTCCGGCGTGTGGGTGGGATCGATCGTTTCTCTTCTGTAGGCTCTGTCGATGCAGAAAGCTTTGACCGGGCCTTTGGGGTGATTGGCCAGATACTGCGAGGAAATGGATGTCGTGTGCGTTCTTAAAACGTCGCGTCTGGCGATCTCCGGATCCCATTTGCCGCCCCAGCCGGAAGAACCTGTGCTGCCGCCGTTTTCGTGGACGGCTTTGACGGCATCGACGTATTTTTCCGGAAGTTCGGAGCGGTCGGCGAGGTGGAAAGTGTCCTGCATTTCACGGGCCGGGTGATCCTGCGGCTGGAAGAGCGCATCGAAATTCCAGAAAGAAGACTGGACGATGTCGCCTTTGATCTCTTCAAAGCCCATTTCCAGGAAGATCTGGCGCATCTGGTCGATCATGCGCTGGTACGGGTGCGTTTTGGCACCGTAGGCGGAACGAATGGGTTTCCGGATCTTGTACGGGCGGAAATATTTTTCCTGCCAGTTGTCATCGCTGAGAAGCTCCGGCGTGATCTGCGCGATCTCTTCTTTAATGGAAATGCCGGCGTCGACGGTTTTGCGGCCTTTTTCGGTAATGCTGATCCTGCGGGTGACACGTTCTTCTTTTTCGAGGAGTCTGCGTTTCAGAAGATCCGAGACGACGGACTTCGGCGCGATCTCTTCCGGAAGTTCGAAGATCGGCGAGAAAGTATCGCCTTCGAGCGAGTTTTCATACAGGCTCGAGAGGACTTTTTCGTCGTCTCCTTTTTCGGCGCTGCCGGCCGGCAGGATCATGCCGTCTCTGATCTGAGCCCATTTTTTCTTGATGAGCCAGCCTGTCGCGAAACCGACGAGTTTCGGGGAGATCTTTTCTTTGATGTCATCAAGAGATGTCGGGCCGTCGATCGCCTCGATGATCTGCCTTTCCGGAAGACCGGATTCGGCGTATTCTCTGCCTTCGGCCGTCAGGCCGTACAGATCGACTTTCGTCTCCGTGACGGATGTCAGGCCTTTTTCTTCAAGCAGATAAACGGACTGCATGGCGGCATCGCCGTTGATATCGGAAATATCAGCGATATCTTTCAGTTCTCCGGCGCCCAGTTCGTTCAGAGCCAGAAGAACCTTTTTTTCATTGTTGGTCAGATCACAGGTCATAAAAATTCCTTTGATAGTGAGTGTAGATGATATGAAACTGAATATGAAACACTGAATGAATCGATTTACTGAATGAATCGGATTTACTGAATGATCGTGAATTCGCTCAGTCTTTTGCGGGCTTCTTCCCTCTTTTTCTGGTGATCCGTCAGGAAAGCTTCCATTCTTTCGGCGGCCAGTTTTTTGCATGTGCCGCAGACACGTTCTCCGCAGAGACATTCCTTTCTGATCTGCAGGAGTTCGTCGTCGTCATCGGATAAGTGGAACATGAGGAGTTCAAAGACGGAGCATTTGTCCGGTTCGCCGCCGAGTTCTTTCTGTTCTTCGAGGGAAGCTCTGCCGCCTGTTTTGGAACGGCTGACTTTTTTGGCGGCGCTTTTCGGATCTTCTGTCAGGGCGATGTGGCTTTCCGGTTTGCTGCTCGACATTTTGCCGCCCTGAAGGCCTGTCATGAATCTGTGGTAGCTGGAAGACGGGGCGATGAAAGCATAGCCGCCGTGGGCCAGTTCCGTTTTTTCGACGATGCTTCTGACGGTTTCTCTCAGTTTTTCGGGGTCTCCGATGACATCGGCGTGTTCTTTTGATTCTTTGACGGCGGCCGGAAGGCCGTTTTCTTTTATTTCTTTTTTCAGGCCGCTGACGATCTCTTTCAGAGCACCTTCGGGCGCATCTTTGCTGCGGATACTTAAATAAGATTTTCCGTCTTTCGGATCGGTCCTCTCTTCGATGAGGAACATGTTCATTTTGGCGGCCAGGCCTCTTGTCAGACGGATGTGCGGATCCTGGTCGGCGCCGACCGGAACGATGACCGGACAGGGGCCTCCGAACTGTTTCAGCTGCGGGAGGAGAATGTCGGCGGCCTGTGTGGCGGTGCTCATCATGTGCGACAGGTGCGTTTCGCCGGAGAAGCCGTAGATGGCGGAGAGCTCGGAAAAAGTGACTTTCGTGCCGAGTTCAAAAGCAAGGTCTTTGACCGGCGCACATTTGGACTGGAAGTAAAGGTATGTGTCTTTCGGTTCAAGGCCCAGTGCGATGAGACTGATCAGGTATTCTTCAATACCGATCTCACGGCACTTTTCCCAGGAAAAGCCGCGGACGGCATAAGCTTCCCTGTCGGCGATGCCGACGAAGACTTTGGCGCCGTGCTGCTGATACCAGACGATCTGATCCATGACCATTTTGTGACCGAGATGAGAGTGTCCGGACGGCATGAAACCATCCAGAACGGCGAACGGCTTGTGACCGGCGACAGCATCTGCGATCGGTTCATAATTCCGGTGACCGAAAATGAGGTGGCGTCTCATGTAACGGTGAGCATCCGGAATCCTGTCCGGCATATCGCTGAAATCGGAAATGCCGAATTCTTCAAAAAGTTTGGAATAATCGATGATATCCGACGTTTTCCAGGGATCGAGTTTCTGAGCCATGATATAATCTCATAAAATGTATAAAATGCAACCGGAAGGCGGACGAAAACGGACAGCCTGACAATTGTCAATAAACGGGGATAAAAAGACAGTTCTTCTATTTATTTTCTTTTTAATTTTCTTTTTAAACCGATCCGAAAAAATGAGCATCAGAGAAGCCTCAAAAGACAAAGGGGAAAACAACAGGAAAACAAAACAGAATATCACGGGATAATAAAACGGAAAATCACAGGATAATAAAACAGAAAATCGCGGAAAAATAAAAAAACAGAAAGCAGATCCGGAAGAAAGGTAAAAACACATCACGATTCCGGGAGGCAGGGCATATTGAACGACATATATAAATATATGAATACCAAACATCATCAGAAGTTCATCAAGTAAAACAAGACAGACATATGTTTTATTTTTCTGTGATGACCGGAAAATGATACGAGGTATTGAAATGGATAAGAATGATATTGTTGCTGTTTTGGCAATCCTGCTGGTCGTGTTCTGTTCCTTTTTTCTGATCTGGGCAACGGGTCGATGAAGATCAGGGTGACGGAAATGTGAACATATCAGGCGGAAACTGCCGGAGATGAGTACAGATCCTGACCTGTCAGAAGACAATGAAGACGAAGAGAAGACGCCGACGCTGTCTTATACAGAACGGGCTTATGACGGCGGATCAGTCACAGGTAATTGAAAAAGCAGTGAAAAACTGATGAAATTTAAAAAAAAAGTAGCGAGGGATAGATTCGAACTATCGGTCTTCGGGTTATGAGCCCGACGGGATCTCCTGGCTACCCCACCTCGCTGCATGAATAAAAGAAGAAAACAGATAAGAAAAGGATAGGCGCTTTTCAGCAGGAGAAAGAGCGCAGTATTCTATTTATAGTTTTTGATTTTCAGAAAACAGAATGATCAGAGGCCGGAAAACTGAAAAAAAGACAGATCCGGAACAGAATAATCACGGATCTGTCTTTTCTGCCGTCCGGCATATCAGTTTAGGTATCTTTTTTCTGTTGTGTTCTGCCGGGGAACTTCACATCATCGGCGGGGCACCGGCCGGCGGCATTCTGGATGCTGCGGCGATGACATCGTCGATCCTGAGGATCATGATGGTGGCATCGGTTGCGGCGTTGATCGCCTGCGTCTTGATGCGGAGCGGTTCGACGACGCTGTTTTCATACATGTCTTCGACTTTTCCTTCGTAGACATTGAGGCCGGCGTTCTTGCTGCCGTTCTCGTGGGCGGCTTTGAGGTCTGCGAGCATGTTGATCGGGTCAAGACCGGCGTTTTCTGCCAGTGTCTGCGGGATGATCTCGAGCGCTTCTGCGAATTTGGAGACGGCAAGCTGTTCTCTGCCGGCGAGGGTCGCTGCGAATTCACGGAGCCTGAGGGAAATCTCAATTTCCGGGGAGCCGCCGCCGACAACGACTTTCTGGTCTTCAAGGGCGACGCCGACGACACGGATGGCATCTTCGACAGCTCTGTTGAGACCGTCGACGACGTGTTCGGTTCCGCCGCGGAGGAACATGGAGACGACTTTGGATGCCTTGCAGCCGGTCACATAGATCATTCTGGAGCCGCTGGTCTCTTTTTCTTCAACGACGCCGGCGCTGCCGAGATCTGCTTCATTGATCTCGTCGATGTTGGTGACGATCTTGGCGCCGGTCGCCATGGCCAGGCGGTCCATGTCGCTCTGTTTGATCCTTCTGGCGGCGATGACGCCTGCTTTTGCCAGGTAGTACTGTGCCATGTCGTCAATGCCTTTCTGGCAGAAGACGGCGGTCGCGCCGGAAGCGATGACTTTTCTGATGAGTTCTTTGAGCATGGCTTCTTCCTGCTCGATGAAGCCCATCATCTGGTTCGGATCGGTGATCTTGATCTCGGATTTGGATTCCGTCTTCTTGTATTCGATCGGAACGCTGAGGAGAAGGATCTTCGGGTTCTCGACTCTTTCCGGCATGTTGGGGTGGACTCTTTCTTTGTCAACGAGGACACCGTCGATGAGGATCGAATCTTTGATGCTGCCGCCGGCACGTTTTTCAACTTTGACTTTTTTGGTGTCGGCGATGATTTTGTCGCCTTCTTTGCGGACGATCGCGCAGACGGCGTCGACGGTGAGCTGTGAGAGCAGTTCTTTGTCGGATTCGGCGCCTTTTCCCGTGATGGCGGTCGCTGCGATCTTTTTGAGGGTCTCTTTGTCATCGGGGGAGACGGTAATGGCGATGGATCTGACGATCTCGTTTGCCTTTTCTGCGGCCATTCTGTAACCGGAGGAGATGATCGTCGGGTGGATGCCTTCATTGAGGAGTTCTTCTGCATTTGCCAGAAGTTCGCCGGCGAGGACGGCTGCTGTCGTTGTGCCGTCGCCGACTTCCGCATCCTGTGTTTTTGAGATCTCGACGATCATTTTGGCGGCCGGGTGTTCGATATCCATTTCTCTGAGGATCGTGGCGCCGTCATTGGTGATGATGACATCGCCCATGGAGTCGACGAGCATTTTGTCCATGCCGCGCGGGCCGAGAGTTGTTCTGACGGCGGCAGCGACTGCTTTTGCTGCCATGATGTTGTTGTTCTGAGCTTCAGAACCGCGGGTTCTTTTGCTGCCTTCGCTTAAGATGAAAATGGGCTGGCCCATCTGTTGTCCTGCCATGATATATCTCCGTTTGTTCAGAGAGCAGCGCTTTCCGGGAAATCCGCATCAATGCGGAAAATGACGGGATCCTGCAGATCCCCGGTCCGGGAAAAGTGCCGCCTGTATCTGAATATTAAGAATATGAAGAGTAAATCGGATTATCTGCGATAAAGCAGAATCTGATGCAGAATAAGGTTAGCACATCTATATAATGATTTTCATCAAAGGCATTTAAAAATGTAAACGGTAAACCTATGCATCAGAAGAACGCAGAGAAACGGAACGCTTAACGCAGGCCGGCAATACAGCACATACAGAGCGGACAGCACATGAACAGCCACGAACAGCACACGAACAGCCACGAACAGCACATAAACAACACACGAACAGCGCACGAACACTGCAGAAAAAAAATATTAATGCTGCAGAACCCTTTCATGATCAGACAGTTTCAGGTGCAGGATCATGGATATTGTACGTGTTTTTATTGCTGTGAATTTTCCGGGGAGCGTGAAGAAACAGATCTCTGACATTTCTTCGAAGATCCGTGCGGAAATCGTGAGAGGAAATCTGACGAAGTCTGAAAATTTTCATCTGACACTGGCGTTTATCGGAGAGATTCCGGAAAGCCGTCTCAATGCGGTTGAGAAAGCCATGGATAAGATCTCATTCAGACCGTTTGAGCTGACGATGAAAGGGATCGGCCGTTTTAAAAGAAACGGCGGTGACATCATCTGGATCGGCATTGAGCCGTCTGAAGGTCTGAAAACGCTTGAAGGGATTCAGCAGGATCTGGTCAGGGAACTGAAAGATGCCGGATTTGAGTTGGATGAAAGAGGATTCAGACCGCATATGACGCTCGGCCGGGAGGTCGTCACTGAATCCTGGGATAAAGTGAAAAATGTTGCCGGAGATGTCGGGATTTCCGTCCGTTCGGAAAAGATCAGTCTGATGAAATCGGAAAGGGTCAACGGGAAACTGACGTATACGGAAATCTATGCAAAAGGATCAGAGGAAATTGTCTGACGCAGAAGAGACGTCTGATGCAGAGGGATATGTCTGATGCAGAGGGACATGTCTGATGCAGAGGGACATGTCTGATGCAGAGGGATATGTCTGATGCAGAGGGACATGTCTGATGCAGAGAGACATGTCTGATGCAGAGGGACATGTCTGATGCAGAGGGACATGTCTGATGCAGAGGGACATGTCTGATGCAGAGGGACATGTCTGATGCAGAGGGATCGGTCTGATGCAGAGGGATCGGTCTGATGCAGAGGGATCGGTCTGAAAGAGACAGTTCTTTCAGAACGCCGGTGAGATCCCTGAACATTTCATCGATGTCGTTTTCAATCACATGCGGCATCAGGACGAAACGGAGCGCCGGAATCTGGCGCGCAGCCGAAATATGCCATCCGTATTTATTTTTCATTTCTGTACGGATCCGGGAAACGGTTTCGTGGTCATCGAACGGAAGTGTGACGATATTCAGGAACGGAGGAACGGATGGTCTGAGTCCGCATTCCGCCGCCTTTTTGATAAAAACGTCTTTCAGATGAAGGCAGTATCTGACGTTTTCAGCATATCCGGATCTTCCGAGACAGTGCATGACAGCATAGGTCGCTGCCGCCGAAGCACCGGTCCTTGTACCGGTGATCGTTGACTGGATGGGATAAGTCAGATAATGGGTTCTGATATCAAGTCCCTGACAGACTTTTTCATGGCGGCAGAGAATGATTCCGGAAGGGATGACGGAAAGACCCATTTTATGAGGATCCAGAGCGATTGACGTGACGCCGGGAAGGCTGAAATCAAAACGAAGATCGGAACAAGGATCGGGACGGAAATCGGAACGAGGATCGGAACGGATACCGGAATGAGGATCCTGTTCCAAAAGACCGTTCTCATTTCCGAAGAGTTTTCTGAAATCTTCCGATCCCGTTTCAGGGAGGAACGGCAGGATAAAGCCGCCGAAAGCTGCATCGATATGAAGCGGCAGGTCATACTCTTCTGCAATGGCGGAGAGATCAGCGACCGGATCGACGTATCCGAACTCGGTCGACCCTGCGATTCCGACAAGACCGATCGTATTCTCATCGATCAGCGAACGAACGGATGCAGGATCGGCTCTGAAAAAAGAATCGACGCCGGCTTTCCTGATCTCAATGCCGGAAAGCCTGCAGGCTTTTTCAAAAGAAAAGTGAGCGGAAGCCGGAACGACGAGATTCAGTCCTGCCGGATCCGGGTGACGGCTGTCCGGAGATCCGGAACCGGAAAGACCCTTTTTTTTCAGGAACCGATATTTCATGTGATAAACAGCTTCGATATTGGATTCCGTCGCACCTGTCGTCATGTGTCCGCAGGCCGTTTCAGGAAACGGATGACGGAGCAGTTCCGCACAATCTCTGATGACTTTTTTTTCAAGAAGGTGTGCGCCCTCAAAAAGTCCGGGATCTCCCAGATTGGAAAGAATGAACATATCATGCGCTTTGACAGCAGCCGGATGCGGAACGGTACACATGGAACTCATGACTTTTCTGAAATCCGTATTCAGGCATGAAAGATTTCTCAGTTCTTCGAAAACATCCTTTTCAGAGAGACCGTTTTCGGGAAAACCGTTTTCAGGAAAACTGTTTTCAGGAAAACTGTTTTCAGGAAAACTGTTTTCAGGATATGTTTTTTCAGAAAAACTGCGATCGTTCATCATGCTGACCACTCATGGATAACTACAGAAGAGGAAGACGGACAAAAAATCATAAAAGTATAAAGGTATAAAAGGATTCAAAAATCATAAGTCAGATACAACAGAATTCAGATCAGAAAATCCGGGCATAAATATGTGAACAAACCGGACAATCATATTAAAGTTTTTCAGAGAAGCCGGAGAAAAATAATAAATGATTCATCATTACTTCTTCTTATCTGGTCTGACTGATAAAAGACAAAGAAAAGAAAAAAAAAGAAAAGAGACCAACCCCCTGACTTCCGATGGAATAACACAAACAGACATCACAAAAAATGTCGGAATTTTCAGAAAAATCACAGAAAATATTTAAAAAACGATATCAGTCAAAGAACGAACAGAAACGGAAAATAAAAAAACAAGTTCTCATGCTACTGAATTCTGTGTTTTCACACAATTTCATTCAGGATTCATGTCTGCTGTTTTGTTCTGTCTGTCTTCCTGAAGCGGACGCTGATTCAAAAGGCTCTTTTTTTGTTTTTACTTTTTATTTGTTTTGTGCTTTTTATTTATTCTTTGTTTTGTATCCAGTACTGTTCATCTGAAATTAAGAAATCTATAAATACAAAAAATTCAATAACTTAACAACATGGTTTTTTTGTAAAAAAAAACAAAAATCTTTTTTTTGGTTTTTGACCTGCCCGTGTTCAAATAGTTTTTTCCAGTAGAAATTGCAGGGTTTCGGTGGTTTATAACCTTTCCATCGGAAATAAGGGGGTTATTTTTAAAGCTTAGGATCGTTTGCCGTTTTTGTTCTCATTGTGATGAGGATTTTTCTGCGGCTTCCGGTTTTTTAAGGTGCCCGAAAACGTGATTCCGGTGTATTTTCACCGTTTTTCCGGATTTTTGTTAAAAAACAACATCAAACGGCTTTTTTAATGATGCAGGAAGTTCAGGTGCTTATCAGCGGCCTTATTAAAAAACAGTATCAAAAGACTCTTTAAATCCGGGTGATCTGACATGCTTCGCATTTTGTTATGATCAGCTGCTGAGATAAATAAAAAAAAAGCACAGTACTGAGACAGTACCGTGCTTTTTGCCGGAATCTTTTCCGGGTATTTTTCAGGATATTCTTCTTTTCCGGATCCTGATGATCAGAACTTCAAAGCTGCACGTATTCTGCAGCATCGCCGAGTTCTTCTTCTATCCTGAGAAGCTGGTTGTATTTGGCTGTCCTTTCGCCTCTGGCAGGTGCTCCGGTCTTGATGAGATCTGCGCCGAGTGCGACAGAGAGGTCTGCGATCGTTGTGTCTTCGGTCTCTGCGGAGCGGTGGCTCACAAAGAGGGAAAGTCCGTTTCTGGTCGCCAGCGTTGCTGCGTCGAATGCTTCGGACAGAGAGCCGATCTGGTTGACTTTGAGGAGAAGACCGGTCGCAGCGTTGCATTCGATACCGTTGGAAATTCTTTCCGGGTTCGTGACGAAGAGATCATCGCCGACGATGATCGTGTCATAAAGTTCTGCAGACAGGTTTGCAAAGTCATCGAAGGAATCTTCGAAGAAGGGATCTTCGATCGATAAGATGGGGTAGTTGTTGACGAGGTCGATGTAATACTGAGCCAGTTCATCAGCCGTCTTCGTTTCGCCGTCGACCTTGTAGGTGTCGGTCTCCTTGTCATAGAATTCAGAAGAAGCAGCATCAAGACCGATCTTGATCTCGTCTTCGGTGTATCCGGCGTTTTCAATGGCGATCCTCAGGGCATCAAGCGCTTCTGCGGTCTTTTCCATCTTCGGCGCATAGCCGCCTTCATAACCGACATTCGTAGAAGATGCGCCGTAGTATTTGTTCAGATACTTTCCGAGCGCGTGATATGTTTCAGAACCCATCTGCATGGCTTCTCTGAAAGTGGAAGCACCGATCGGCTGGATCATGAATTCCTGGATGGCCAGGTCATTTCCGGCGTGTTTTCCGCCGTTTAAGACGTTCATGGTCGGCACCGGAAGCGTATAGGCATTGGATCCGCCGAGATATCTGTAAAGCGGCATGTTCAGGATAGCTGCCGCCGTTTTTGCAACGGTCATCGAAACACCGAGAACGGCATTGGCGCCGAGATTTGCTTTATTGGCGGTGCCGTCGATGTCGAGCATGAGTTCATCGATCTCTCTCTGCTGACGGACATCTCTGCCGATCAGCGCCGGCGCAATGATATCAGTAACATTGGAAACAGCTTTCTGAACACCTTTTCCGTTATAACGGTCGCCGCCGTCTCTGAGCTCAAGCGCTTCATGGGAACCGGTCGATGCGCCGGACGGGACACTTGCTCTCCCGAAACCGGCCGAAGTGAACACATCAACTTCAACAGTCGGGTTTCCTCTGGAATCCAGAATTTCACGGGCCTTAATGCCTTTGATCAAAAAACGCTCAGTATCGCTGTAACCTAAGATAGTCATACGGATCACTTGATTTTATATAACCGGAATACCGGAAACGATCATAAACACAATCATAAAAAATTAAGATTCACAACTGAAATATCATCAGCATTTTCAGACCGATGCATTCAGACTGATGTATATAGTGAAACTGCAGATTATGATTTAAATTATTGCCTCATTTCCCGGCCGGTTTTTATCCGCTTTTTCCGGCCGCTTTTTCCTTTCCCGGCCATCATTTTATATATGTACCGAAATGAAGCCTCTACTATTCATTTTATATACTGAATAATCCTTTTCGTTCTGTTTACCGGCTTATAACATCCGCAGGAGGGAAAATAATGACAGCAGCAGCAGATAAAAAATCCAAACAGGCTGATGCGGATTTTTCTGAACTTTCTTACAAAATGCAGATTGAAGAACTTCAGAAAGAACTCAAAAAGAAAGAAACTTCTCTCAAAAGAGCGCAGACGCTCGCCAAAAACAGACTTTCGGAACTGAATGATCTGAAAGAGAAATACGAAACACAGGAAAACGCAGCAAAAGAAAACGAAACAGAAAAAAACGATACACAGAAAAACAAAATGCAGGAAAACAAAAACGAACAGAACGACAGTTCCGGCGAACTGGCCGAACTCCGTGCCAGGATCATCGATCTCAATGACCGGATCGATCTGATGAACATCGAATCCGGACGCCTGAAAACAGTTCTTGTGACCAGGGATGAAGAAAACAGGAATCTCAGAAATTCTCTGGAACAGTTTGAGATCCAGATGAAGACAGTTCTCAAAACCAATGACGATCTTCAGAAAGAAAATCTCCGCATCATCGAAGATTACAAAAAGATCGACAGAGAACGCCTCCACTTCTCAAATGAAGCCCGCCGTTTCAGGAGCGATCTTGAAAAAATGAAAAGTTCCCCGCTTCTTCTCGGAACGGTCCTGGATGTCATCGACGAAAATCATGTCGCTGTCCGCAGTTCTGCCGGTCCGCAGCTGATCGTTTCCTATTCATCTGATATTGATCCGGAAGACCTTGAACCGGGCGTCAATGTCGGCATGAACCAGCAGACATTCGCCGTTGCCGATATCTATCCGGACTTTGACGAGCCCGATGTCGCTTCCATGGAACTTATGGAAGAATGCAATGTTTCTTATGAAGAGATCGGCGGCCTCGATGATCAGATCCGGGAGATCCAGGAGATCGTCGAGCTTCCGCTCACGAAACCGGAACTTTTCGAAAAAGTCGGCATCGAACCGCCGGGAGGCGCTCTTCTCTACGGTCCTCCGGGAACAGGCAAGACGATGATCGCAAAAGCCGTCGCCAACAGAACGAATGCTACATTCATGCGCGTCGTCGGCTCCGAACTCGTCCAGAAATACATCGGCGATGGTGCCAAAATGGTCCATGAACTCTTTGACATGGCCCGGGAAAAAGCACCGACGATCGTTTTCATCGACGAGATCGATGCGATCGCTTCCAAAAGGATCGATGACGGAAACGGCGCCGACAGAGAAGTCCAGAGAACGCTCATCCAGCTCCTCGCGGAAATGGACGGCTTTACACACCTGTCCAATGTCAAGATCATCGGCGCAACGAACCGGATCGACATCCTTGACAGCGCGATCCTCAGACCCGGCAGATTCGACCGCATCATCTACGTCCCGCTCCCGGATGAAAAAGGCCGTCTTTCCATCTTCGAGATCCACACTCAGAAAATGAACCTCGGAAAAGACGTCGACCTTAAAATCATCGCCGCTCTTGCCAAAGACGCCAGCGGCGCAGATGTCAAAGCCATCACCACCGAAGCCGGCATGTTCGCCATCAGAAACAACAGAGACGTCGTTCTTCAGGAAGACTTCAAAGAAGCCGTCGCAAAGATCATGAAGAAAAAGAATGAAAATCTGATGCCTGCCCCCGAGAACATGTTCTTCTGAAAAATGAAACCACGATCCTGTTCAGAAACAGCCGGATCCTGTCCATACATATTCATACAGATCCGGCCCGAGACCTTTCAGTCCGGACACAGGATCAGAATCAGAACACGCAGGATGCTGATGCATCCTGCTGTTCCCTGTGCTTTTTCTGAGCTTCTCTTGTGCTTTTCCTGAGCTTCTTTTTGTACTTTTCCTGAACTTCTCTTGTGCTTTTCCTGAGCTTCTCCTGTGCTTTTCCCGGACTGCTCTTTGTGCTTTTCCTGAGCTGCTCATGACGACTTTTTTTAATTTTTCAGCGTCTGTTTTAACCGGGTGATCTTCCACCGGAAATCTCCGGATCTGTTCGTTTACCCAAAACGAAGATCATTTCAAAGCTTTCCCATAATGTTTTTTCCAAAAGAAACAGACGGGTTCTCCGTTACATAAAAAACAACATCAGAAGACATTTATTGCTGACTGAAATATTTTTGTATCAAAACATCCGGACATCATAACCGTTAAATAAAGAATGTCTGCGTCTGACGTTTCTTTCCACCGGAAACAAGGGGGTTATTTACAGATCAGGATCCGCCCGGTCCAAAAAAAAGATGCAGGACTTTCCTCTGAAAGATCCTGCATCCAAATGTCCGGAAAAAAGTGTTTCTGTTCTTATTCCCGTCTGTTATTGTCTGCGTCTGTTATTTGTTCCTGTCCGTTATTTGTCCCCATCTGTTATTTGTTCCTGTCCGTTATTTGTCCCCATCTGTTATTTGTTCCTGTCCGTTATTTGTCCCCGTCTGTTATTTGTTCCCGTCTGTTGTTTGTTCCTGTCCGTTATTTGTTCCCGTCTGTCATTGTCTGCGTCCGTTATTTGTTCCCGTCTGTCCGGTGTCTGCGTCTGTTATTTGTTTCAGTCCTGCTGTCTTTTTTTCAGAATGCGGATCAGGATAAACGCACCGCCGGCCGCTGTCAGCAGAAGAACAAAAAGAACAACGATCGAACGGATCGATGAACCGCTGTCATCTCCGGCCGGGTTTCCGGGTGCATCCGTTTCTTTCGTTTCATTGATATACTGTGCCGCTTCCTCTTCCGTCAGAACTTTTTCCGTCAGTCTTTCCGTGATATTCGAAGCGCAGACCCAGCAGTTGTTACGTCCGCGGTAATAACCGCTGATATGGACCCATATATTCTGCTGTTCATCGATATACATCACATCCGGATTGACATTTCTGAGCCATTCGACATTTTTTTCATGAACCGCTTCACGACTGTCGGGAAGATCCCGGACTTCGACCGGTCCTTCCATCGCAATAATCTGTTTTTTTCCGTTTTCATCTGTCTTCATCCGGTATTCCGTCACAGAAGAAAGACAACCGTCATAAGGAACGATCTCTTCCTCATGTTCTTCAATGAAAGCCTGTGACGCATTAAATTCTTCAGGATTCCACAAAACATCCGCAGACACCGGACAGACGGAAAATACCGCAAGCAAAAACATCAGAACTGCAGACAAAACAGACAAAGAAACCGGAAAAACGGCTGATCTTTTCATTTTTATAACTCCTGACAATATGCAGCTGTATTTATATCACGCGTGTTTATACTTTTGTACGTCTCGCGTTTGCTGCAATGCTTCTTCCATACGCTGCTGCTTTTTTATGAAGTCGATTCTCTGCTTTTCTTCAGAAGGCCGGCTGCAACCAATACGACAGCCAAAAAAAGGACCAGAAAGACAAACGCCGCAAAAATGCTGATCATCAGCGAAAAGCTCAGAACAGAACCGCTGAGACCCTGTTCAGGAACGATAACATCCGCAGATACCGGAAGCAGTGATACAGCCGAAAATAAAGCCGAAGCAATCGGACCGATGATGATTCTTCTCATAAAAACACCTCAGTTTCTTTGAATTTTAATGCCTTCTTTTGTTTATAGTTTTTCACCTGTTACAGCCCTGTCCCGACAGACAGCAGGATCATACTGCTCATTTTCTGAATAACGACCCCGGACAGGACCGAAAACAGATTGATGATGAACGAAAACACCAAAGGCCTGCGGACGGAGACGGCATATCTGTCAAAAAACCAGGCTTCTGTCAGAACAACAGCAGCCTCCGTCAGGATCAGGACCACATCATGCCGGACAAAAAACAATTCCGGCGACAGGTAATACATCATAAAATAAAAAAAGAACACAGCAGGCGGATTTGTGATGATGTTCACAAGAAAGATGAGATAAAGATCCTGGCGTTTCAGCCCGACAGCGATCCCGAAAACAAGCTCTGATGCCTCCGTCAGAAACAGAGAAAGAAAAAACACCGCCGCTGCCTGAGAAAGAGTCATCGAAAAAACAGTTATTTCCGAAACCGAAAACATTTCAGATCCTCCTTCCGTCATTTCCCGATCCGACATCACCCTGTTTTTCCGTTCCTGCATCTCTTTGTTTTTCCGTTCCTGCATCTCTTTGTTTTTCCGTTCCTGCATCTCTTTGTTTTTCCGTTCCTGCATCTCTTTGTTTTTCCGTTCCTGCATCTCTTTGTTTTTCCGTTCCCTCATCTCCTTGTTTTT
>JAGAEB010000063.1 GCA_017613335.1 Methanosarcinaceae archaeon | reverse complement strand
TGGACGGCATGAAATCAAGAGGCCGTGTCATCGTCATCGCCACGACGAACCGTCCGGATTCCATTGACGAAGCGCTGAGAAGAGGCGGTCGTTTCGACCGTGAGATCGAGATCGGCGTCCCGGATAAAGAAGGTCGTCTCCAGATCCTGAAGATCCACACCAAGAACATGCCGCTTGAGAAAGCGGAAGAGACCGAAGAAAAACCCAAGGAACTTCCGGAACACGGCTCAAAAGACGCATCTCCTGCTGAAAACAACACCGAAACCCCTGCGGGCACACCTGAAGGCACATCCGGAAAAGATCCCGAAAAAGCACCCGAAGGATCCGGCACGACCGATGACGACATCGACGATGAAACACTGAAGCGGTCTCTGCCTCACTCACGGGCAGTCAATCTTGAAGAACTGGCTGAAAAAACGCACGGCTACGTCGGCGCAGATCTGTCATCCCTCTGCAAAGAAGCAGCAATGAACGCTATCCGCCGTCTGATCCCGGTCATCAGCAAAAACCCCGACAAAGCACTTTCACCGGAATCCCTTGAAAAACTGACCGTCATATGGGACGACTTCGAAAAAGCCTTCGAGGGTATGGAACCGTCCGCCATGAGAGAAGCTTTCGTGGAGATCCCGAATGTCAGATGGGCTGATATCGGCGGTCTCGGCAGCGAAAAACAGGAACTCTCCGAAGCCGTCGAGTGGCCTCTTAAATATCCTGACGCTTTCAGGACAGCAGGCATCCGCGCGCCCAAAGGCGTTCTCCTGTACGGCCCGCCGGGAACCGGTAAAACGATGCTGGCCAAAGCTGTCGCCAACGAAAGCGGCGCCAACTTCATCAGTGTCAAAGGCCCTGAGCTTTTCAACAAATTCGTCGGTGAGACTGAAAAGAATATCCGGACGATCTTCAAGAGAGCCAAGCAGGCCGCACCGACCGTCATCTTCTTCGATGAGATCGATGCGATCGCCGCCGCCAGATCCGGTGACTCCCTGAACCATGTCCAGGAAAACGCGGTCAGCCAGATCCTGACAGAACTCGACGGTGTCGAAGAACTCAAGAACGTCGTCGTCGTTGCCTCCACCAACCGCCCGGACATCCTCGACCCGGCGCTCCTGAGACCGGGACGTTTCGACCGTCTCGTCTATGTCAAGCCGCCGTCAAAAGAAGCCCGCGAAGAGATCTTCCGCGTCCATCTGAAAGGCAAAAAACTGTCAGCCAACGTTGACATTTCAAAACTGGCGGATGAAACGGAAGGATACGTCGGCGCTGATATCGATGCCGTCTGCCGCGAAGCCGGCATGATCGCCATGAGAGATGTCATCAGGCCGGGCGCATCCCGCGAAGATGTCTATGAAAACATGAAATACATGGTTCTCACAAACGACCACTTCACGCGCGCTCTGAAAAAAGTCCGCCCGACAACATCAAGGACCGCCATGAGCTACTATGACAAAGTCACGGAGCAGTTCGCCCGCGGTTACGACAACAACGACGATGAAAAAGGATTCGACAGTTCCGTCGCGTAAAAGGATAAATAGAGAGAATACTGAAAAAACAGAAAAAAACACAGATACAGCAGATATCTCTCAGAAAAAAACACAGATACAGCAGATATCTCTCAGAAAAAAACACAGATACAGCAGATACCTCTCAGAAAATCCGAAGACAGGCGGGGGCGAAAGCCCCCCCGTCTTCTGATTTTTCTGTCTTTCCCGGAGCTTTTTTTATGATCTTCCCGCAGGAATACAAAAATGTCGGCGTTTCCCGCGCCGATAAAACAAAACATGCCGACAGGCGCACCATTTATTTCCTGTCTGAGTATCTCCTTGAAGAAAATGAATCCGGCTGGTCCCTTTACAGGATAAGCCATACGGGACAGGGTCCTCTGAGGTGTGTTTCCGGTGCAGAACTGCTCGCAGGCCCGGATGAGATCGTTTTTTACAAACCGGAACTCAATATCAAAAACAGGATACTGCTGATCGAAAAAGCAGCAGAGATCTGCGGATCGTCCGGCGGATCAGTCAGCACGGTCATTTTTACAGGTCACGACCGCCATATGACTTTCGTCCACAGACCTGATCTTTCCGCGATCACGGAAATTCAGATCATCGATATTTTTCCGCCCTCTCCCGCCGGACTGCCGGTCCGCATCAGACGTCTTGAGGAAGCCGGCGTTTTCGATGATCTCTGCCTCCGTTTTTCCGAAAAACTCATCGATCTTTCACAATCCGGCGGTCCGAAAACGATCTTCCCGTGCAGTGTCTCCGGCCTTTCCGGAAGATTCCTCGATTCGGACATCATCACCGAAAACGACTGCCTCCTGGTCGGATGTCATATGTCCCGGAAGATCTTTGAAGCACGTTTCCCGGACCTGTCGTACAGATTCGTCAATCTCTGCCCGATGCATTCCGATCTGACAAAACCTGACAGACCGTTCATCATGAGATGCTGTCAGTCTGAAAACGCCGGGAAAATCTTTACGATCAACGGACAGACAGGCACTGTCGTCCATTGGGGCGCATCCGCATATGATGTCTGCGAAGCTGTCCGGAAACTCGCCGGCATTCTGACGAATGAAAAAAAGCTTCCGGAAAAATGACTGCCGGAAACGGCTGTCACATCCGGAAAAGAGTTGTCATATCGGGAAAAGAGTTGTCACATCCGGAAAAGATCCGCCATTGCGGCGGATCATCTTTTTTTCATATTCCGGTATCAATGTGCATCAGTTTTCTGCCGCTTCGTCCGGATTGAGTTTATTTTTCCGGATCTCTTCATTCAGGAGTTTTTTGTAGAGAACGAACCAGGGTGTATCAACGACACCGATGATGACTTTGACGATCAGCTGACCGATCATGATGGTCAGGACCTGATCGGCCGGCATGCCGGCAAAGAGACCGAATGCAAGACCTGCGAAAATGAACGAATCAAGAGCAAGGCTGAGAGCGTCTGTCGACAGAGATCTGAGCCAGATGTACGGATTCAGGAATGCATCTCCTTTGAAAGCAAGTTCTTTCGATCTCAGTTTCTTTTTGATATAAGAAAACAGGTATGTGTCCAGCGCGGAACAGACAGCGAACGAGATCCAGCTGGAAATGACCATTCCGACGGAAAGAGCGAACAGAGACTGCCAGGCATCTTCATATTCAAAATAAGGAGACGGTCTGATGATCAGCGCCATGGCGATAAAAACGACATAGAGCATCTGTGTCAGAAGCGCGATGACGACAGCGCCTATCGCTTTTTTATGACCGTAAACTTCGTTGATCATATCCAGGACCTGAGAGATGAAAGGATAGATCAGCGTTGCGCCGGGCGCGATCAGAGCGATCGTTCCGACCATACCGTAATCGACCGTTCTTGCAGCAAGCACCTGAGCGCTCGTAATATATACGACATAAAAAGCAACAAGAGCCGCATATCCGTAAGACGGATATCTTTTGATAATGCCGACACTGATGAATGTCGCCGCTGTCAGAGAAACGATCCAGAACGTAAAGAGAATAATAAAAGTGGTGTCCATTATTTGTACCGTTGACTTTTAATCATCATAGTTAAAGGTCTCAGACTGAACACACAGCTTTCCGCATATTTTAAATTTTATCAAATATGTGAAACAGCCACGCAGAGTCTTAAACACATCGGCCAAATAGGGTCAAAATCACAATAAAATGCTGTCAGGCGAAAGATCGTATACAACATGGCTGTATTTAAATATTGGGTCTGATCCGTCCTGCGCCGGTCTTCGTTCACCCGGCTTTCCGTTTTTCAGACATCTTTTTAAGAAGTTTTTCTTATTTCTTGTCTCAGGTGTTCCTCATGTCCGATGTTTCTGAAAAATCCGAACTTCTTTCCAAAGAAGAATTCCGTGAGAATCTGAGATCCGTTCTGGAAAAAATGACAGCTGCCGCTGAAAGATCCGGACGCGACATCTCTGAGATCACGCTGCTCCCCGTCACGAAGACAAAACCGGCAGACGTTATCATTTATTCCTGCGAAGAAGGCTTATCCGAAGTCGGTGAAAATCAGGTTCAGGAGATCCTCGAAAAACAGACGATCCTTTCCGGAAATCCTGAAACGGCCGATCTGAAATTCCATCTCATCGGTCATCTGCAGCGCAATAAAGTCAGAGACATTGTCGGAAAAGTCGTTCTGATCCATTCTCTTGACAGCCTGCCGCTGGCTGAAAAGATCAATAATGCCTCAGAGGCCCTCGGCATTTTTTCAGACGTCCTGATAGAGATCAATGCTGCCGGCGAAGAATCCAAATTCGGCATCGCGCCGGAAGAGACGGAAACATTTCTGAATGAACTTGAAAAATATGATCATCTCTGCATCAGAGGGCTTATGACTGTTGCGCCCGCCGTTGACGATCCCGAAGAAAACAGACCTGTTTTCAGAAACATGAAATCCCTCTTCGACAGGATCCGCGAAAAATCCGAAAAATTCAGAAGCGGTTCCGGAAAATGGGCAAACGTTGACATGCAGATCCTTTCCATGGGCATGACGAACGATTTTGAAGTCGCGATCGAAGAAGGATCGACACTCGTCAGGATCGGGACGGCTCTCTTCGGAAAAAGAACCCGGAACCTGAACCGAAACCGAAGCTGAAACCGAAGCCGAAGCTGAAACTGAAGACGAAATAAAAACCACACCCGAAGCAGCAGTATCACGGCCGGATCTCTGTTCTGCACCGTCTGAATCGCAGGCTGTCCGTGTTCTGCATTTCGCGTTTTCACGTCTTTATTTTCACGCCCGCACACATTCATTCCCGCACTCTCATACCTTCTCTTTCACACTCGTGCACCTTCCCTTTCACACTCGTGCACCTTCTCTTTCACACCCGTGCACCTTCTCTTTCACACCCGTGCACCTTCTCTTTCACACTCGTGCACCTTTCCTTTCACACTCGTGCACCTTCTCTTTCACACCCGTGCACCTTCCCTTTCACACTTGTGCACCTTCTCTTTCACACTCGTGCACGTTCCCTGTCACACTCGGGCACGCTCCCTGACACACTCGGCCACG
>JAGAEB010000062.1 GCA_017613335.1 Methanosarcinaceae archaeon | reverse complement strand
GATGATCATGTCACCGTCAGAGTTAACCGAAACATCAGGTCACATATCAGATCGGAAGTGACTCCGATCCTCATTGAATGATGATCGTGATGATCATGAATTGTTTCGCGTCGGAGGCCGTGTGCCTCGCGCGGATTTACTACAAAGAGGCATTTAGTATATAAATGTTTGCCGGAATCGACCCGGGAGAACGGATCATCTGCTGACTGACGACGGACAGAAGGAAATATCGTTAACAGCTATAATGACTATATAACAGGATATCCTATTCTGATGAATCATGCTGCGGGGATTGCCGAGTGGCCAAAGGCGCAGGATTTAGGATCCTGTCTTGAAGAAGTCCGCGGGTTCGATTCCCGCTTCCCGCATTTTCTTTTTTATCTGATCATACTGCGGGCATTTTCAGACGATCCGCCGTCAGACAGCAATCAATCCGCCGTCAGATGGCGGTCCATCCGCCGTCGATTGCCAGATACTGTCCCGTCGTGTAGGTAGATGCATCAGAGGCAAAGTAGACGATAGCTCCGTCCAGTTCACCTTCGCGGCCGACGCGTCCCATGGGGCAACGCGTTTTGACGACATTCAGGAAATTGTCATCATTGATGACTGACTGTGTCATTTCGCTGCCGAAATAAGCCGGACCGATAGCGTTGACGGTAATACCGTATTTGGCCCATTCGACCGCAAGTGCCTTGACCATCATCAGAATGCCTCCCTTTGTCGTTGAATAGGCGGAAAGCGGGAGTTCAGCCATAGCAACGACGGAGTGGATGGAACCGGTCATGATAATTTTTCCGTAGCCGCGCTCAATCATGCGCTTTCCGACTTCACGCGAGAAGAAATAGTGTGCATTGAGATTGGTCGCGATCATAGCATTCCAGATTTCATCAGACTGTTTTTCAGCAACATCAAACAGACCGATGCCGGCGTTGTTGCAGAGAATGGAAATCGGTCCGAATTCTTTTTCGATGTCTTCGACAGTCTGTCTGATATCGTCAGTATTGGTGACGTCACATTTGTGCGTGTAACAGCGGACGCCCAGCGCCTCGATTTCCTTTTTAACGCTTTCGAGTTTTTCAACGCGACGCGCGACAATTGCAACGTCTGCACCGAATTTTGCAAGAGCGAGAGCCATCTGTCTTCCCAGGCCGGAAGAAGCACCTGTAACGACTGCGGTTTTTCCTGAAAGATCAAAAATATTTGCCATGATAACACCATATGAGATACCTGGTATGCCCTTCAGCATATCGGATAAGAAACAGGTTACAGAGATACATATAAAAAGATATCGGATAAAATACGACAGGATTGGTCAGAAAACAGAACAGAATAAAAAAACACAGAGAGGCAGGACTGCCGGAAAAGGGGAAGTTAAGATGAAACTGCCCCTTTCCATTTTTCGATATTTTTGATGCTGATCTTCGTTTCTTCGGCAAGTGCGCCGGAATCGGCGCTGATCAGATCATCGATCGTTTCGATACCGGCGTCATTGAGCTTTTTCAGAGAGACCTGCCCGAGGCCGCTGATATCGCTGAGTTTGCTGATGCCGGCGCGTTTCCGGCGGAAAGCTTCAGGATCTTCCTGCTCGAGTTCTTTCTGTTTCTGTTCCCATTCGAGGAAATTGCATTTCGGGCATCCCAGCTCCCAGGGTCTCTTGCCTTCAGTGACGATCTTGATCTTATACATCTGATGTTCGTCGCACATTTTATCCGTCACGACGACCTGTCCCGTTTTCGGGAGGGGTATAGAGAACGTGCAGTCGGGGTAGCCGTTGCATCCGATGAATCTCGATCCTTTCCGGGATTTCCGGATCGTCAGATCGGAACCGCAGATCTGACATTTTCCGACAGTCTTGTCTTCGATCAGCCCCGTCCGGAGCGATTGGGAGATCTGTTCATTGTTTTTCTCGAGTTCATTGAAGATATCAGACAGCAGTTCGCGGGACTCGCTGAGAACGGCTTCTTCCGCAATGCTGCCGTCGGATATTTTATCCATGTCCTCTTCAAGCCTGCGCGTCATGTCGGGGTTGACGATCGACGGCGAGTATTTTTCCAGTGTGTCGACGACGGCATATGCCGTTTTTGTCGGCTGCAGCGGATTTCCGTGGATATAGTATCTGGAAACGAGTTTGTTGATGATGTCGGCACGCGTTGCTTTTGTGCCGAGGCCCAGTTCATCCATCAGGCGGATCAGGCGCCCCTGCCCGTAACGGCTCGGCGGCTGCGTTTCTTTTTCGAGATGATCGGTTTTTATGACGGTCAGGGCTTCCCCTTC
Source organism: Methanosarcinaceae archaeon (assembly GCA_017613335.1). Lineage (GTDB taxonomy): Archaea > Halobacteriota > Methanosarcinia > Methanosarcinales > Methanosarcinaceae > Methanofrustulum. Next base: position 1,685 of record JAGAEB010000062.1, on the reverse strand, counting down.
GGAAAGAGACGGCAGGAGACGGTCTTCCGGTTTATTGTACGGATAATACCAGCGCCATCCTGCGTCAGTCAGGCGGGAACCGTTTGATTTGAATTCTTCGCCGTTCAGGTCGAGGCTGATCCGGACAGTCGCCCATTCGGCATCGCCTGCGAAGGTGGCAAAGAACCGGCGGACGACGAGTTCATAGATCTTCCATTCATCTTCTTTGAGTTCGGATCTGGACGCGACAGCGACAGGGTGGATCGGCGGGTGGGCCGGATCTTCTTTTTTCCCCTGCGTGGGAATAAGTTCCGGAAGCGCGAGAAGCGTTTTGGCATATTCATCGAATTCCGATCCGACAAACATTTCGATCAGGGAACGGAACTCCAGCGTCTGCGGATAGATCGTGCTGTCCGTTCTGGGGTAGGACAGATAACCGGCTTCGTACAGCGTCTGATAAGTCCTTTTGGCGCTGTTGACGGAAATGCCGATCGCGTTTGCCGCGACATAAAATTCTGTCGTGTTGAACGGGATCGGCGGTTTTTCGTGTTTTTCCTTTTCTTCGACAGCCGTCACGGTCCCGGGACTTCCGGGCGTGACTTTTGATGCAATGCGGTCGGCTTCTTCTTTTTCATAGATGCGGCCGGATTTGTATTCGGCGGCGAATTCTTCTGATCTTTCCGTTCTGAGGAGAACTTCGATCTCACTGTACGGCACAGGAACAAAGGCTTCGCGTTCTTTTTCCCGGGCGACGATGAGCGCAAGCGTCGGGGACTGGACACGGCCGACGGATAAAAACAGCTTTCCAAGACGCCCGGCGCAGAGAGAGATGTATCTCGTGAGAGCGGCGCCCCAGATCAGATCGATCACCTCGCGGGAATGACCCGCGTCCGCCAGCGCAAAATTGACATCTGTCAGATTATCGAAGGCAGCCGTGATGTCTTTGGGCGTGATGGCGCTGTAAAGCGCGCGGTCGAATCTGACATCGGGGTTGACCTCCTGAATGAGGGACAAAGCTTCAACGCCGATGAGTTCGCCTTCACGGTCATAGTCAGTTGCGATCGTGACGCGGTCTGCGTTTTTGCCGATAAATCTGAGCGCCGTGACGATCTTTTTGTTGGTGGCGATCGGTTTGATCTCGGCTGTGATCAGATCTCTTGCCGGCGTATTCTGCCAGTTGTTGCAGGCCTGCGGAAAATCGATCCCGACGATATGTCCGCTCAGCCCCATGACGACAGTTCTGTCTTCTCCTTTGTAGGAGAATTCATAAGTATCGATCCCTAACTTCGGATAGTGTACTTTTTTTACCTTGCCGTCTGCAAGGATCGCTGCAATCCTTTTGGCCGCAGTCTCTTTTTCTGTAACGATGAGATACATGAAAATCACGGAATGTTTTTGATGGGATAATGATCCGGAAGATCCGGAAAATCCCCGATCTTTCGGAAACAGGTACCGGATACCGAAAAAATGACTGATCAGATGATCAGTGTCCGTGTAAGTCAATCATAACGGACAGATTTCAGAAATACAGTCTGCTTTACCGCGGGATTTAGTATAAATAAGTTCTCAAACGTAAATGACCGCTGAATTGAGGAAGATTTTACAAAAAAGACAGGATTTCAGAAAACGGATAAAACAAAAAAAGGATTCAGGATAACGGATAAAACAAAAAAAGGATTCAGGATAACGGATAAAACAAAAAAAGG
>JAGAEB010000061.1 GCA_017613335.1 Methanosarcinaceae archaeon | reverse complement strand
TCTTCCGCATGATCCTGCGTTTCTGAATTTCTTTCTCTTCCGCATGATCCTGCGTTTCTGAATTTCCTCTTCTGCATGATCCGTGCGGCGCAGCGTCCGCATCCGGCATCAATCCCGGATAGCGTCTTTATGTTTATATTTTCTTTCTGCCTTTTACGCAGAGGAAGTGTTTTTCCGATGATCGACAGTCATTGCCATTTATATGATCCTGCATTTGAGCCGGACTGCGACGATGTGCTGACCCGCGCGTTTTCCGCAGGGATCACAGACATCATCATCTCAGGAACAGATATCGACAGGAATGAAAAAGCCCTGAGCCTTTGCCGGAAGATCCGCAGTGAAAGACTTTCCGGAAAGCCGGTCCCGCAGACATATGCAACCCTCGGCCTCAGTCCGTTTTTGGCCGTGTCCGCATCGGATGATGTCATCAATGCAACGCTCGACCATCTTGAAGGTCTTCTGAAAACGCACGATCCTGCCGTCATCGGCATCGGCGAATCCGGCATGGATTATTTCTATCACAAAGACGAAGCCGAGCGCCTCCGTCAGAGAAACGTCTTTGAACGCGTCATCGGGATCGCCGCCGAAAACGATCTGCCTCTTGTCATCCACGGCCGCGATGCTGAAAGCGACTGTCTCGACATGATCCTCTCAGGCGGTCTCAGAAAAGCCGTTTTCCATTCCTACGGCGGAAGTCCCGAAACGATGAGGCGCATCCTCGACAGCGGATACTTCATTTCTCTCTCGACGCTTGTCTGCACGTCGTCACGGCACAAAAAACTTGCAGGAATGGTCGATCCGGACAGGCTTTTCCTTGAAACCGACAGCCCGTATCTCTCTCCGAGAAAAATGAAAGGTTTTCCGAGAAATGAACCGTCCTTTGCGACCGATTCTCTCCGGAAAGTCGCCTCGCTTCGCAGCATGACGACTGAAGAGCTGACTGAACTGACGAACAGGAATGTCCGGAAATTCTACGGTATCTGAAAAACCCGCAGCGTCCGGATTCTCCCGACACAGAAAAAATTGTAAGCCGATGATCCCCATGGTCAATCTTGTTCCCCGCGACAACGTTTCCGAAAATATCATCTCGGAATATATCCGGGCAGGCACGCCCAAAATAAAACACATCAAAAAACTGACACTTCTCCATTCCAACGACCTTCACGGGGATTTTTTCGCTGAGCACCTTGACGGAAAACTCGTCGGCGGCGTTTCCATGCTTTCCGGATATATCAACAAAGTCCGGTCTGAAGAAAAAAACGTCCTTTATGCCGTTGCCGGGGACATGTTCAGGGGATCCCTCATCGATACCGAATACCGCGGCATATCCACGATCGAGATCATGAATCTCCTGTCACCCGATGTCGTTACCGTCGGCAACCACGAGATCGATTACGGCATTTCCCACCTGCTGTTCCTGGAAAAATGCGCCACGTTTCCGATCATCAACGCCAATCTCTACATCCGGACAAGCCACACGCGTCTTTTTTCACCCTGCACGATCTTTGAGATCGACGGCATGAAGATTCTCTTTATCGGGATCATCACGGAATCCGTTCTGAATCAGGCCAAAAAAGAATCTCTGATAAGTCCTTTCCTCGATCTCGGAGATGCCGTCGAGGAGATCGGCCGCATCTGCAACACCTACAACCGGATCGATATCGACTTTACGATCCTTCTGACGCACATCGGCTTCGATCAGGACAAAGAACTGGCCGCCCGCCTGGATCCGTCCTGGGGCGTCGATGTCATTCTGGGCGGACACTCCCACACATTTATGACCGAACCTGTCATCGTCAATGATATCCTGATCGCTCAGGCCGGGACCGGGACGGATTTCATCGGCAGGTTCGATATCGACATCGATACGGACCACAACTGCGTCGATACATGGCGGTGGGAATGCGTTCCCATCGACAGCACGCACTGTCCGAACGATCCGGGACTTGAAGATCTCATCATGAATTACAAAAGCATCATCGACTGCAAATATGACCGCATCATCACGAGGCTCAGCCGTCAGCTGACCCATCCCCGGAGAAATCAGGAGACTGAGCTCGGAAATCTTTTCTCGGATATCCTGAGGAACTGTCTCGGCGTCGATATCATGTTCCTGGGATCCGGGAGCATCCGCAGACAATCGCTGGGACCTGTCGTTGAATTCCGCAGTCTGAGGGAAACTTTCCCGTACAACGACAGCATCTATATGGTCACCATGACAGGTGAACAGCTCCGCAGGGTCGTTTCCTATCTCCTGAGGGATGACGCTCTCTGCGGCCGCTCTGAATTCTACCAGTTCTCCGAAGGTCTCCGTGTCGTCTACTCGCAAAGTCTCCGGCAGATCGTCCGCCTGACATTCTGCGGCCGGGATGTCGACGATCGTTCCGTTTTCAAAGTCGGCCTTCAGGGTTATCACTACCTGAATCTTGAACATTTCTTCGGCATCCCTGTGTCCGAGATCGTGACCGATGAAACGCCCGCCCGCATGATCTCGACTTCAAGCCTTGATATCCTCGAGGAATACCTGTCACAGCATCCCAAAGCAGGCAGTTCCGTCGACGGCCGCATTACCGTCACAGATCCGCTTTATCCGGATCCGAAGCCCGCAGGCGATAAATCCCGATGGTTGCTGTCGGTATGTCATGATCTCACTTTCGTGACTGCACTTTTTGTGACTGCACTTTTTGTGACTGCACTTTTTGTGACTGCACTTTTTGTGACTGCACTTTTTGTGAGTGCATTTTTTGTAACTGCACTTTTTGTGACTGCACTTTTTGTGACTTCGTTTTTGCGACTTCATTCCAATTGTAAACTGTTGTTTTTCTGAAATGATTACATTGTATCTTTCCCGTTTTATCACATCAAATCGTCATCAAAAACATTTATATTACACACTTCCATTACCAATTATGTAAACTGTTGATCCGGACGCGATCTGCTCTGAATACTGTGCGGGTCATTCAGTTTGCTGTCGTTATTGTCAGAAGGTCTTAATCATGAAAGGTTGGGAATTCACAGGTACAAATATTCCGCTTAAGATTGTTGAGAAACCGGATCCCGTCGCAAAGCCCGGTTACGTTGTTATCAAATCACTGGCAGGCGGTCTCTGTCATTCTGACGTCAGCGCTCTCGAACATGAAAGCTGGATGCCTATGTTCAAAGTTCCGGTCATTATGGGACATGAATGCTGCGGCAGAATCGTCGAGGTCGGTGAAGGTGTTGAAGGCTATAAGGTCGGCGACATCGTCGCTGTATGCCCCATGAACGCCAAGGACGGAACGACTCCCGGTTACACCCGCGACGGCTGCTACGGCACAATGACCACAGCACCGGTCGAACAGCTCGTCAAGGTTCCCGAAGGCGTTACACCCGCACAGGCTGCTGCATCCACAGACGCCGGCATGACGTCACGCCACGCGATCGTTGTCAACGGCGGGATCAAACCCGGAATGAAAGTCGGTGTCATCGGTATCGGCGGCCTCGGACAGATCGGCATGAGGGTCGCAGTCCTCAAAGGCTGCGATGTCTATGTCGCAACAAGGAAACCTGAGGCGCAGGAACTCGCACGGAGTCTCGGTGCCAAAGATGTCAAAGCCAACATCAAGGAATTCGCCGATGTCGGACTTGATGTCATCGTTGATTACGCCGGCGGCGGTGTCACAACAGCCGACGCTGTCGAAACCGTGAAATACGGCGGCAGAGTCGTTATCGTCGGTATGGCCAAAGACTTCGCTGAGATCAACACCATGGCCATGATCACGAAACATGTCACACTTGTCGGCTCTATCGGCGGCGATGTGGACGACATCGCAGACTGCCTGGCTCTTATGGCGACCGGCCAGCTTAAACCCAACATCGAGACGATCAGATTCGAGCAGATCGGCGAAGGGATCGAAAGACTTGCGAGAGGCGAAGTAAAAGGCCGCCTTGTCGCTGTCTATGATGACTGATGCGCAGAAAAGAAGCCTCCCGGCCTCCGAAAATAAGGCGGGGAAGTAAACCACGATGAAGGAAATTTCCTGATCTGCGGCAAAGTCATTTATGTGAAGGCGAAGGCAGAAGGCTCTCATTGCCTTCTGCCTGAACCGGAACCGGACGGATCTCCTGGATCCGTCTTTTTCTTTACGTTTTTCTTTGTGTCTTTTGTTGTGTTTTTTGTTGTGTTTTTTGTTGTGTTTTTTGTTGTGTTTTTTGCGTGTTTTTCGTCTGTGTTTTTTGCGTGTTTTTTGTTTGGGTTCTCAAACACGAAACGATTATATACTTCACCGCTCTTTTCCGATTCCTCTCACAAAGCGTGAGGCGGTATCAGACAAGATTCTGATATCGAAAAATGATTTACTGCTCTGCATCGTGACAGTTTTTAAACCCGACTGCAGATCGTTTCTGAATCAGCCGGCTTTCAAAACTCTGAAAATCCTGCTGATGACCCGAAGAAATCCGGTCATCCGAAACATATATATATGATGCATCACTTTGCAGTAAATCCGCGCGAGGCACACGGCCTCCGACGCGAAACAATTCATGATCATCACGATCATCATTCAATGAGGATCGGAGTCACTTCCGATCTGATATGTGACCTGATGTTTCGGTTAACTCTGACGGTGACATGATCATC
>JAGAEB010000060.1 GCA_017613335.1 Methanosarcinaceae archaeon | reverse complement strand
GCCGGACTTCACGTCCGGTCTTCTGAATCTTTCTCTCTGTTATTCCTCTCTGTATTGAATTGATCTCATACATTGCTCATACATTGCTCATACATTGCTCATACATTGCTCATACATTGATCTCATGACACTGATCAGTCTCATTCGGCAACGCCCCGATACCGGCGCTTCTGCAGACATGTTACATTTTACGGCAAAACACACGAACTGGTGAATTCAATGGTTTACGAATACGAATCTGATCCCGGTATGCTCCAGGAAACATACGAAAATGCCGGTCTCATCTTTGAGACGCTTTTTGAAGAGATCGGCAAAGTCATCGTCGGTCAGGCGGACGTCACGGAACAGATCATGATCGCTCTTCTCTGCAACGGCCATGCCCTTCTCGAAAGCAATCCGGGTCTCGGAAAAACGCTGATGATCTCCACGATCTCCCAGGTCATCGACCTTCAGTTCTCAAGGATCCAATGTACGCCGGATCTGATGCCGGCCGATATCACAGGAACGACGATCCTCGAAGAAAGAGGCGGAAGCAAATCTTTCCGCTTCGAAAAAGGTCCTGTCTTCACGAACATCCTCCTTGCGGATGAGATCAACCGTGCTTCTCCGAAAACGCAGTCAGCCCTCCTTGAAGCCATGCAGGAAAAACAGGTCACCGTCAGCGGCAGCACCTACAAGCTCGAAAAACCGTTCTTCGTCCTGGCGACCCAGAACCCGATCGAGCAGGAAGGTACCTATCCGCTTCCGGAAGCCCAGCTCGACCGTTTCCTCTTAAAGATCCTCGTCGATTATCCGACATTCGAAGATGAACTCGAGATCGTCAACCGCTATACCGGGAAAATCAACCCGGAAACGTCCCGCGGCATTTCCCGCCAGACGCTTGCAGACCTGCAGGAAATCACCAGATCGATCCCCATTTCTGAAGAACTCAAACAGAAAGTCATCCGCATCATCGGCCTGACGCGCGAGCCGGGTGTCATCGAATACGGCGCCTCCCCGCGTGCTTCCATCGCCCTGATCCTGACTGCAAAAGCCCGCGCCCTCATCCGCGGCCGCAATTACGTCACAGACGAAGACATCAGAGCCATGGCGTATCCTGTCCTCAGACACCGCATCATCCTCAGTTTCGATGCTCAGAGACAGGGAATGTCTCCCGACGACGCGATCAGCGAGGTTCTCGCAAAAGTGTGAATATTCCCGATCATCCTGAAAAACGGAACCGGCATCCGATCAGATGCCGGAAGGGGGCGCAGTATGGAAAAAGCCAGGCACAAAATTGATATTGATTTCCTGAGGCAGCTTGACCGGTACGATCTCTATGTGAAAAAGAGAGTATCGACCGTTTACGCCGGAAACCGTCCGTCGACAAGGTCAGGCCACGGCATCGATACGATCGGATACCGGGAATACTACCCGGGCGACGAGATGAAAGATATCGACTGGAAAGCCTACGGAAGGACCGAAAAATTCTATGTCCGCCAGTTCGAAGAAGAAAAAACGCTGACCGTCCATATCCTCCTTGACACCAGCCGGAGCATGGCCTACAAAGGAAAAGGCCCTGTTTCCAAATACGAATACGCCGCCATGTTCGCCGTCGGCGTCTCTTACCTGGCCGCCCGCAGCAACGACAAATATGCGATCTCGCTCTTCACGGACGAGCCTGAGATCCACGGCGCCAGCAGAGGCACAGCCTCGCTCCTCAGGACAGTTGACACGCTGTCGGACTGCGTCCTCGAAGGCCTGACGGATCTTGACGCCTGTTCATATACTTACGCCAAAATGATCCGTTCGCGCTCCCTCGTCGTCATCATATCCGACTTCATGGAAGACATCAGCCACATCGAAGCCGCTGTCCGTCGTTTTTCCGAAAACGACCTTCTCCTGATCCAGATCCTCGATCCCTTCGAGACGGAACTCGACATGACCGGAGACGCCCGTTTCCACGACATGGAGACAGAGATCGAATTCAAGACTTATGTCAGTGAATCGTTCAAAAAAGGCTATCATGAAGCCCTGAATGAGCATATTGAGAACATAAACGCCGTCTGCGGCCGCGCAGGTGCCGGTTTCTATACTTTTACGACAGATACGCCGATCTTCGATGCATTCCTGACGGCTGTCGGCCGGAGGCTCTGACCATGGATCTGCCGTTTTTCTATCCGCAGGCTCTCCTGGGTCTGCTGAGCATCATCCCGCTCATCATCCTCTACATGCTCCTGCCCAAGCCGTTCAAACTGGAAGTTCCTTCCGTCATGTTCCTGATGAAAGTGGAGGAATCCCGGAAAAAAGTCTACGCTTCCATCACGAAGATCTTCAAAGATCCGCTCTTCCTCGTCCAGCTCTTCATCCTGATCCTCCTGACACTCGCCGCCGCCGGCCCGTATATCCTCTCCTATTCCGACATGAGCGAATCCGACACCGTCATCATCATCGACGCATCTGCGAGCATGCAGGCGCCGGGCCGTATGGACAAAGTCCTGCAGGATGTTCCCGCTTACCTGAGCCGGACGAATACGATCCTCCTGGCTGAATCAGAAACCGTCCTCGTTGCGGAAAAAGTCACTGCGGCGGATGCGGCGGAACTCCTGCCCGGGATACAGGCCAAAGCCGTAACGGCCGATATATCTGCCGCGATGTCCGATGCCGCCGGCATCCTTGCCGAAAGAGGCGGAAACATCGTCGTTTTCTCCGACTTCACATCCTGGAACGGTCTCGACCCGGTCGTCGCCAAAAAAATGTTCGACAACGGTCTCAACATCGTTTTCGTCCCGGGCTATTCCTCTCCGGCCGGCAACAACGTCGCGATCGTCAACGGTTATCCCGAATACGTCGACGGCCAGTACAATTATCACTTCTCCGTCAGGAATTACGGCCCCGCCGTGACCGTTCCCGTCAAGACGATCACGACTTCTCCCGACGGCTCGACGGAAATATCCGGATCGATGAACATCACGATCGGCGGCTACAACACCTCCCAGTTCAAATTCGAGAACATCCCGAAAGGCACGACGGAAGTCCGTCTCGAGACCGACGATGCGATCGCCATGGACAACAGCGCCTGGATCTCCATCCCGGCTTCCCGGAGCGCCGCCGCGCTTTTCGTGACCGATTCTGAAAAACAGCCGCCGTCCATGATCGCTCTCTCTCTCGTGACAGATCTGACGGTCAACAATGCTTCTTCCGTCCCTGATCTCTCCGAACTTTCCGGATACCGTTTCATCGTCATCGACATGACGAGGAACCTGACGGGCAGAGAATCCGGGATCCTCGAAGCGTACGCCGCATCCGGCGGCACGGTCGTTTTCGTGGCCGGCGACTATCTGACTGCCGGAAACATCGACGTCAACATATCAAAACTCCTCCCCGTCAAGACCACGCAGACGACCGTCAACGACAGAGGCGCCGCTATTTATCGTTTCAATAACACGAGCGTCACAAAGGATCTGAATCTGTCATCCGTCTACGTCAGAAAATACATCGAAACGACGAGACGGAGCAACGACGTCTCCATGCCTGTCCAGACGAACGGCTCCTCCGCTCTCTTCGCCTACGCCGCCTATCAGAACGGTACCGTCGTCTACGTCGGTTTCAACGATCTCGACACGGAAGACGAATGGAACAATTTCGCAGGCTCACCGGAATTCGTTGTCTTCTGGGTCCGCGTCGGCAGCTGGATCGCCGATATCGGCTCGATCAATGAATACAACATCGTCGGCGGGCTGAAGAGTTCCCTGCCGTCGCCGCAGTACGTTGAAGCGCCGTACGGCAATTTCACATCCGACGTCATCTACTATGATACCGCAGGCATCTGGAAGACGGACGGAAACGTTCTCGCCGTCAATCTGTACAACGACAGAGAATCCAACACGGCTGTCGACGGATCCTCCGTGATCGACCGTTCTCTCTCGGACGAGTCTTTCCTCAAACAGCAGTATGAGATCCGGAAAGAAGTCTATTATTATCTCATCATCGTCGTGTTCCTCCTCATGGCAGCCGAGCTGATTATCCTGAAAAAGAGGGATGAATTATGATTACATTTGATCATCCTTACGTCCTGCTCCTGATCATACCCGTCCTCATCGCCGGCTTTGTGTTTTACAGAAGCACCCGGAAAAAATTTCTGATCCTCTCAAGGACGCTCATCGCAGTCCTTCTGGTCGTCGCGCTGGCCAATCCGTTTTCATACGTCGAAGTGACCCGTTCCGATCAGCTGCCCGACGTCGTCCTCATTTCGGATACGACAGGCAGTATGGAGTGTTTCGATACGACGATCGGCTCAAAGCTCTTCGAGCGGTTCTCAGGCGTTTTCAATGTCCGCATGGATTCCGTCTCCGGCAATTCGACAGCTTTGGGCGAAGCGATCATCAGAACGGCGAACGGCCGGAATCAGATCCTTCTCCTGACGGACGGCAACAGCAATCAGGGCATCGACCTCGAAGATGCCCTCAAAGCGGCCAACGCTTCCGGAACGACCGTTTCCGCCGTCGTCCCGACGCTCGTCTACAGCGATCTGAGTGTCGAGCTGACCGGCGACAAAACGGTCATCGTCGGCAATGACAATGTCTTCAATATCACGGTCAGGCAGGCGCAGCCGTCAAGCCGGACGACTTACACTTACCGGATCTTTGTCGACGACAATGCAACAGCTGTCGTATCAGGCAGCGGTAATTTCGTCAACAAATCATCCGGCTACCTTGAAAGCACCGTGACGTTCACGCAGAAATTCACGACGGTCGGCACGCATTATGTCACGGTCGAGATCACGGGCGGTTCAAATGCGATCGGTACGAACAACAAGTTCACGCGCTCTGTCTATGTGATCGAAAAACCGGACATCATCGTCGTGACTTCTGAAAACAATTCCTCTCTGGCAAGCATTGCCGGCAATCTCTACAACGTCACGGCCGTCCGGGATCTGAAGGAATTCAATAACCTGAGTTCTGCGCTCTCCAAATCGAAAGTCGTGATCATGGACAACGTCTGCATCAAGAACATCACCGATGAAGAGACGTCGGCTCTTCGGGAATTCGTCTCGGACGGCGGCGGTCTTTTCGTCGTCGGCGGCATGAGTTCCTTTGACAGGCCTGTCAGCAGCAGTTATCTCAATTCGTCGTTTGAAAAGATGCTCCCGGTCCTCTCGAAACCGTCCGACTGGGAAGGCGACCGCGATGTCGTCCTCGTCATCGATATTTCCGCAAGCGGTGAAAATCTGGCTGCCGACGGTGAAACACAGATCATCAGCAGTATCCGGAAAACGGCGCTGAATATCATCGACAGCAGCTATCTCAGCGATTCGAACGTCGCGCTCGTCGTTTTCGGAAAGTCGAGCGAGCGTGTCACGGATGAATTCCACTACATGAACAATCCTGTCGAAAAGGCCGCTCTGAGAGAGGCCATCGAATCGCTCAATCCGTCCGGTTCGACGATCTCGTCGGACACGAATCTGACAGAAGGTCTCATAAAGGCCTCCGAGATCACGGAAAACCGCATCGGTGAGCCGCTCATCGTCATCCTGACGGACGGAAACATCGTCAAAGGCAGATCCTCCTACGATTCGATCGTTGATGCCATGAAGCCTTTCGCTGACAGGGGATCGACGATCATGATGCTTAACATCTATTCGCCGTATTCGATCAACAATGATTATTTCCGTGACAACACCAAGACACCGTATGCCCAGACCCTGACAAACAACTATCCGTACGGTGTCTATATGGCATCTCCGCGCGGAAATCCGCTCGATCCGGACTTTGAATCCATTCTGGACGATGACACGAAAAAAGAAGAAAATGAAGACAAAGACAGGACCGGCTACACGCTCCTGACTTACAATTCAAAACACTTCATCACGGAAGACATCAATCTGACGGGCACGAAGATCTCAGGTTTCAATGACGTGACGCCGAAAGCCGGTTCCGACAGACTGATCATCACGGATACGGGAAGCCCTGTCCTCACGGTCTGGCGTTACGGTCTCGGGCGCGTGGCGTGTCTGTCGACGGACAACGGAAGAGGCAACGGTCAGCGCTGGGCAACGCAGCTCTACAATTCGTCGAATGCGAAAGTCATCTCGAGGACGATCAACTGGGTCATGGAAGACCCGATGCCGCAGGAAGGCGTCGTCATCTCCTGTCCGGATACTTACGCCGGAACGCCCGTCACGCTGACGGCGACGAGCTACGACGGGACCGTTCCTGTCCTGACGCTCAACGGAAAGACGCTCGACCTCGCCATGGTCTCAAAAGGCGTCTACGAATGCACGATCACGATCGACGAGCCCGGCAGATACAGTGTCTCCGGCTATCCGGTCGTCGTCAATTATCCCATGGAATACCGCGACATCGGACAGAACCGCGACTTTGAGTCGCTCATCACCAAATACGGCGGAACGGTCTACCCGGCCTCTCAGATCAGCACGACGTCCTTCATGGACGCTGTCTCAAAAGACATGGTCTACAAAACGAAGATCCTGCTCAATTACAGCCTGTTCCTCTGTCTCATCGCCCTCGTCATCTTCCTGGCCGAGATCATCAACAGACGCGTCTTCGAGATCCGGAAACTCCGCCGCCAGGTCGCCGCCGCCGAAGCCGAAGAAATGAAAAAAGCCGCGGAAAGCGCCGGATACAGAGACGATGACGGCTGACGCCCGGAACAAAAGCCGGAAACGGTGACGATCATCACAAAAGGAAAAGGCGCGCGGATGAACCGGAACAGGAAACCCGCGCGGAACAAATCCTGAAACGGAAAATCCGCGCGGCAAAAATCCTGAACGGAAAATCCGCGCGGCAAAAATCCTGAACGGAAAATCCGTGCGGTTAAAATCCTGAAACGGCCCCGCGCGGTTAAAAAATCCTGAAACGGAAAATCCGCGCGGTTAAAAAATCCTGAAACGGAAAATCCGCGCGGTTAAAATCCTGAAACGGAAAATCCGCGCGACAAAAATCCTGAAACTTTTCCGATGATTTCTTTTCTTCATTCTGTTCCGTTCTGTTTTCCGTCCCGTTTTCCGTTCTGTTTTCCGTCCCGTTTTCCGTTCTGTTTTCCATCTCGTTTTTTCCGTCCTGCTTTCCTGTCCGTTTTTTCCTTTTGTTTTCCCGCCCCGTTTTCATATTTTTCATCAAAATCATGCCCTGTCGGGCAGATTATAAATAGGGCCCTGCGGATATTACGACCCATGAAAGAGGAAATCTGGATTGAGAAATACAGGCCGATGAAGCTTGATGACGTTTTCGGGCAGGCGGAAACGATCGGGCGGCTGAAGTCTTACGTTGCGTCGGGCAATCTTCCGCATCTTCTGTTCACGGGTCCGCCGGGTGTCGGAAAAACGGCATCTGCAGTGTCGATCGCGCGTGAGATGTTCAAAGAAAGCTGGGGAGAGAATTTCACGGAGCTGAATGCTTCCGATGAACGCGGCATCGATGTCGTCCGGAACAAGATCAAATCTTTCGCAAAAACGGCGCCGATCGGGCAGGCTGACTTCAAGATCATCTTCCTGGACGAAGCCGATGCGCTGACATCCGATGCGCAGGCGGCTCTGCGCCGGACGATGGAAAAATACAGCCGCAACTGCCGTTTCATCTTATCCTGCAACTATTCCTCAAAGATCATCGAGCCGCTCCAGTCCAGATGCGCCGTCTACCGGTTCAGAAGCCTCTCCGAAGAAGCCGTGGCCGCCCGCCTGAGATTCATCGCGGATGCCGAAGGTCTGACCGTGACGGATGACGGTCTGGCCGCACTTGTCTATGTGGCAGGCGGTGACATGAGAAAAGCCGTCAATGCATTGCAGGCGGCCGCCTTCATTCAGAAGGACATCGACCGCGAGACGATCTACAGGATCACGGCGACAGCTGACCCGGGAGAGATCAGAGACCTGATCGAGACAGCGCTTTCCGGACAGTTCGCCGCGGCCAGAGAAAAGCTGCAGACGATCATCTTCGACCAGGGTCTTTCCGCCGACGATGTCATCGGCCAGATCTACAGGACGCTCTTTTCGCTCTCTCTTTCCGACAGAGAAATGATCGATCTTGTCGACGTGGTCGGCGAGACCGATTTCCGGATCACGGAAGGCGCGAACGAAAAGATCCAGCTCGAAGCGCTCATCGCGCACATCGCCCTTCTCCGCCGGGAGTGAGACAATGGATCTGACAGCAACATTCATCGATCTCCTCAGCGGTTTTCCGCCGTCTGTCGTCATTCTCATCATCTCCATGATCCCCGTCGTCGAACTGCGCGGCGCGATCCCTGCCGGCATCCTGATCTACGGTATGAACCCGCTCTACGTCTTCCTGCTGGCCGTCATCGGAAATATGATCCCGGTCACCTTCATCTTCTATCTGATCAGGCCGGTCTCGGATTTCCTCTCCGCACGTTCATCTTTCTGCAGAAAATTCTTCGACTACTTCTTCGCCCGCGCCGAGCGCAACGGCAGAAGCGCCGTCGAAAAATACAAAGACCTGGCTCTGACAGTCTTTGTCGGGATCCCCCTGCCGATGACCGGCGCCTGGTCGGGAACGCTCGTCGCCCTCATCTTCGGCTATCCGTTCAAAAAAGCATTCCTCTCGATCATGCTCGGCGTCATCATCGCCGGCATCATCGTGACGCTCCTGACCGTCAGCGGCCTCACCGTCTGGGATGCCGTCAGAATGCTCTGACGGCTCACGGTCCGGCCTCATGCATCAGATCATGCAACAGAATGCAATACACCATGCATCAGATCATGCAACAGATCATGCAACAGAATGTAATACATCATGCAATACAGAAGACTGATCCGATATGACAGATTTTCAGGAAATTCTGAAGACGGATTCCGTCGTTTTCCTCTCTGAAGATTCTTTCCCCGCCCAGCGCCGCCTCGACAGGACCGTGAGTCAGATGGAAGATCTGATCGACATGGCCGGATCCGGGAAATCTCTCCCGGTCACGGAAATTTGTGAAGACGGTGAATGCTGCGCCGTCGTCCTGGAAGAGATCTTCGACGGCGAAACGCTCGTTCTGACGTCCGCCGTCTCCGGCCCGGAAGAAAAAGACGTCTTCTGCGAACTTGCCGCCGAACTCTTCCGGATCCGGCCGCCGGCAAAGATCATCAATCTCGATGCGAAAGACCGCCTGCCCGAAAAAGCCGTCATCAGTTACTTTTCATCGATGGTCCTCGATTATTTCACGCAGTGTTCACCGTTCTTCCAGGATTATGATTCCGTCTACTCAGAAAGCCGCATTGAAAAAGCTTCTCAGGTCATCGACCGCCTGCGCCGGGAAGGCATCACTTTCCCGGACGGCTCATCCGTCCTTGAGATCTGCTGCGGAAACGGCATGTCGACGATCGGCCTCAGAAAAGCAGGCATCGACCCTGAGATCTCCGCCGACATCAACGACGACGAGATCTCCGTCGGCCTGCATCACGGCGTCCTGAAAAAAGACAGCACGCTCGTCCTCGACGCCTCAAAACTGTCACACTTCTTCGACAAAGGCCGCTTCGATGCCTGCATCGGCTTCATGATCGGAACGATCCACATGTACGACAAAAATATGTGGCTGGACATCCTGAACGAGATGATCCTCGTCACGAAGCCCGGCGGCCGCCTCCTCCTGACGATCAGAACGCCCGAAGAGACCGCCGTCGTCGACGACTTCATGAGGTCGAAAGGCATCAGCGGCCTTGTCATCGACAACAGAGACGACGAGACCGAATACGACCAATGGATCTGGACAGGCATCGTCCCCTGACTTCATTCCGCGGCGTGACCTCACTTCGTGGCTTCACTATCCTGACTTTCACTTCCCTGACTTTCACTTCCCTGACTTTCACTTCCCTGACTTTCACTTCCCTGACTTTCACTTCCCTGACTTTCACTTCCCTGACTTTCACTTCCCTGACTCCGTTACCTGCAGATGATAAACATGGCAAAAGAAATCGTTGTTCTGAGACTTGGTCACAGACCTGAGAGAGACAAACGCATCACGACTCACGTCGGCCTGACGTCCCGCGCACTCGGCGCATCCGGAATGCTTCTGGCATCCGACGATGAAAAGATCACCGCGAATATCCTTGATCTGACTTCCCGCTTCGGCGGCGGATTTTACATAAAAAACAACGTCAACGCACTCGAAGAGATCAGAAAATGGCAGGCAGCAGGCGGAAAAGTCTGTCATCTCTCCATGTACGGCATCAATCTGCCGGACGTCGTTCCGGAACTGAAGAAAACGGAAAAGCTGATGCTCGTCGTCGGCGCGGAAAAAGTCCCCGGGGAATTCTATGAAGCTTCCGACTGGAACGTTGCCGTCGGCAATCAGCCGCATTCGGAAGTCGCCGCACTTGCGATCACACTCGACCGCATCGCCGAAACAGATCCGCTGACCGCAAAATTCGATAACGCCGAACTGGAAGTCATCCCCATGATCAAAGGGAAAAAAGTCATTCACCACGAAGACGAAGAAAAGACCCTCGAAGGCGATGACATCCCGGAATCTGACGTTGAAGAGACGGATATCCTCGAAGCAGATGAAGAAGATGACGAAGACGATGAAGGATCCGTCCCGATGATCTTCTGAACAGTTCACATCCCGGATCTTTCCGGCTGATTCCCGTCGGGTTTTTTCCGGCTGATTCCTGTCCCGGATCATTCCGGGACGGCAGATCTCTCTGCTGTCATTTTTGGATTTTTCTCTTGGTTTTCTGTCGGTTTCCTGTCGGTTTCCTGTTTTTCCGGCTTTCAGTCTTTCCTGTTTCCCGTCTTTTCCGTCTTTCAGCCTTCCTGTTTCCCGTCTTTTCCGTCTTTCAGCCTTCCTGTTTCCCGCTTTTCCGTCTTCCGGTCTTTCCTGTTTCCCGTCTTTTCCGGCTTTCAGTCTTTCCTGTTTCCTGTCTTTTCCTGTTTTCCGGTCTTTCCTGTTTCCCGTCTTTTCCGGCTTTCAGTCTTTCCTGTTTCCTGTCTTTTCCTGTTTTCCGG
>JAGAEB010000059.1 GCA_017613335.1 Methanosarcinaceae archaeon | reverse complement strand
ATCACGATCGCGGTTTTAATCCTGACGGGTTTTTGTGTTCTCAGCCGGGAATTTCCACAGAGCCCGGGCATCCTCACTTGAGAGACCCATTGTTCCTGACACAGGGAGACGTTCGAAAGGGTGGCAGACAGGTGTATAGGACTCAATGATCAGCATTATTATCATCCTTTTTTTATCGTCATCTCAGGAATCCGGCATGATGAGCCGGATCAGAGATCCGGATGATCATAATCGCAGTTTTTAATCCTGACGGGTTTTTGCGTTCTCATTCAGGAATTTACGAAGTTTTTGGATCTCTTCGTGTGAGAGACCCATTGATTCCCGATACAGGGAGACTTTTGATAGGTTGGTATACAGGTTCGTATGACTCTCCGATCATCATTTTAATCACCGATTTTTATAATCAGACATCATCAATAACATATTATGTCGAATGACATATTTAAATGGTGCTCCTGTGAGTCCGATGTCTGTTTAAGATAAAACGACAATAACACCACAGGAAAGCAGGAACGGAAATAAGAATACAGAATATTGTTTTTGATGACTCATTTTCGCTGAGATCTGATGCGATAATAACCAATATGATAATTTCGAGCGTGGCGATGGACAGAAGCATATTCTTGTATAGAGTTCTCCATGGATAGTAATAGCCGCAACGTCCTGTTTTATATTCAATTCAGTAAACGTTATCCATGTGACGATCGTCGTTATCATAGATATCCGGAGAAATCAACAGCAGTAACAGCAGGAAAATCATTCGGGTCAAAAATGAATCTGATTGGTATCTGATTTCCGGAATCTTTGTTTTCAGAATAATTGATCGCCAATTCCTTATTGCCTGCATTTCCTGCGTAGACATGAATATCAGAAACGTGCGTCAGAGGATCAAGCGTGATCGACTTCTGAGATTCATCCGTGATGATATCCATAACCTGCCTTATTTTTTGAGACGGCCTCGGGTACCATATTGCCTCGATATGCCACCAATTCTGAATTAATACCTGAACCATGCAGGCAGAATTTTTCGGGCATCATATAGATGTGACTATTTGTTCAGAACAGATACCTTTATCTGATGACCGGAAAAATGACCGGGATTTATGAAAAATAAGACCGCAGACTGCTGCGCAGACACATGCCGAAACTGAATAAAGAAAAGAACAAAAGCAGAAAAAACAAGCAAAGAACCGGACAAAAACAGACCGAACCCCGGAAAAATAAAAAAAAGCGCAGACCCTTTTCCGGATATCCGGAAATGAGATCCGCGCTCTGTTTTGAAAAGATTTCAGGAAAAGGATGATCCTTGCGGATCAGGCTTTTCTTTTGATCTTCTTCAGACTGGTGATGCTTTCCCTTTCCATCTCTTCGAGACGCAGCTTGATGAATCTGACAGATTCGCCGAGTTCCGGGATGACCTTGAATTCGAGAGCGTTGACACGTCTCTTCGTCTTTTCGATATCATCCAGGAGTCTCTTCATCGTCGTTTCGAGTTCGGCGGCGATGATGATCTTCTCAACGAGGATCTCATAGGCTTCTGCGGCTTCATCAATGTAGGCATCAGTGCCGACAACACCGTATCCCCTGTTGTAAACCTGCTTGTGGACGTCTTCTCCTTTGATCTTCGGCACGACAACACCCATGATGTTGGTGCTGTTGAGTTCGATCGTCGGAACGGCGTCAACGGCAAAGGAAACAGACTGCAGACTGATCGTACCGTTCACGGCGGCAGCCAGTGAGGCTTTTTCAGTTGCGTCGGCGTAGGCGGCGTCCAGCTCTGAACGAACGTTTCTGGCTTCACCGAGGATCTTGAAGAATTCAAGGATCAGTCCGTCACGTTTCATTTTGAGCAGCTTGTGGCCGTTCTGTGACAGCTTGATCTTCTTCGCGATCTCCTGAAGCTCAGATCTGGTCGGCTTGACGTCTTTTGCTCCCATGACGATCACTCTGCCGTTTTCTCAGGGTAATACTTTTCGATGTACTTGTTATCGATTCTGCCGAGGTATCCCTTGGGCATGCTGCTGAGGATCTCCCAGCCGATGTTGAGCGTATCCTCGATCGTTCTGTTCTCGTTCTTGCCCTGGCGGACGAATCTGTCTTCGAACAGATCGGCGAATTCAAGGATCTTTTTATCTCTCTCGGAGAGAGCTTCTTTTCCGACGATGGCCACGAGACCTCTCAGGTCACGGCCTTCTGCATATGAAGCATACAGCTGGTCGGAGACCGGCTTGTGGTCTTCTCTCGTCTTCTTCACACCGTTCTTTTCACCGATACCCAGGTTCATCAGACGGGACAGGGACGGCAGAACGTTGATCGGCGGGTAGATACCTTTTCTGTGCAGTTCTCTGGAAACGACGATCTGGCCTTCAGTGATGTAACCGGACAGGTCAGGGATCGGGTGCGTGATATCGTCACCGGGCATTGACAGGATCGGGATCTGAGTCACGGAACCCTTGTTGCCCTTGATGACACCGGCACGCTCGTAGAGACCGGCAAGGTCGGTGTACATGTAACCCGGATAGCCGCGGCGACCCGGAACTTCTTCACGGGCGGAACCCATCTGACGCATGGCTTCACAATAGTTCGTGATATCCGTCAGGATAACGAGAACGTGCATATCGTGTTCATAGGCCAGATATTCAGCGGTCGTCAGCGCCATCTTCGGCGTGATCAGTCTTTCGACGGCCGGGTCGTCGGCGAGGTTCATGAAAACGACGGCTCTTTCAAGAGCGCCCGTCTTTTCGAAGTCTTCCATGAAGTGCTGTGCTTCTTCGTTGGTGATACCCATAGCCGCGAAAACGACAGCGAACTTTTCATCGGAGCCCGGAACCTGTGCCTGTCTGGCGATCTGCAGAGCGATCTCGTTGTGCGGCAGACCGGAACCGGAGAAGATCGGAAGCTTCTGACCGCGGATGAGCGTGTTCGTACCGTCGATGGTGGAAATACCGGTCTGGATGAATTCCTTCGGTTGCTGTCTGGAATACGGGTTCATCGCAGCACCGTGGATATCCATCATCTTTTCCGGAACGATCTGCGGTCCGCCGTCTCTCGGCTGACCGGAACCGGAAAGGATCCTTCCCAGAAGGTCGATGGATGCCGGCAGTTTCAGCGTATCGCCGGTAAAGACGACGCTGCACTCATTGTTGAGACCGGTCGTTCCTTCATAGACCTGAACGACGACGATGTCTTCGGACGTATCGAGGACTTCACCTCTTTTGACGGTTCCGTCCGGGAGTTTGATGTTGACGAATTCACCGTAGCCGACCGGCTCCGTCTTCTCGACGAAGATCAGAGGACCTGCGACCTGTGTGATCGTCTTGTATTCTTTAACCATATCAGTAACCTCCTTTCAGGCCTGCGAATTCCTGTTCCATCTTGTCCATGACCTGCGTGTAGAGTTCATCGAAGTTCTCTTCATACTTGATCTTGGCAAGTTCGGACTTGGAGTCGACCGTCAGGATGGCCGTCACTTCTGCGCCGGACTGAACGGCGGCATCAGCGAGGTCGGCATATCTGAGGATAGCCTTCATGAGTTTGTACTGCTTGTCGAAAGAACAGTACGTGTCGACCGGGTGGAAGGAGTTCTGCTGGAGGAAGATCTCACGGATCATTCTCGCGACTTCGAGGGTGACCTGCTGGTTTTCCGGCAGCGCATCGGAACCGACGAGCTGAACGATCTCGAGAAGTTCGGATTCAGACTGGAGGATCTCCATGGCTCTGTTGCGGAGTTCATTCCATTCCGGAGCGACGTTTTCAGTGTACCACGGACTGAGAGTGTCCATGTAAAGAGAGTAACTGTTGAGCCAGTTGATAGCCGGGAAGTGTCTCTTCTGGGAAAGCTTGGAGTCGAGAGCCCAGAAGACCTTCACGATACGGAGCGTACCCTGAGAGACCGGCTCGGAAATGTCACCGCCGGCCGGAGAAACGGCACCGATAACGGTAACGGATCCGGTCTTGTCGCAGAGGGAGTTCGTGATACCGGCACGCTCGTAGAATTCGGCAAGTCTGGAGGACAGATATGCCGGGTAACCTTCTTCACCGGGCATTTCTTCGAGACGGGAGGAAATTTCTCTCATGGCTTCTGCCCATCTGGAAGTGGAGTCGGCCATCAGGGAGACATCGTAGCCCATGTCACGGAAGTACTCGGCAATGGTGATACCTGTGTAAACGGATGCTTCACGGGCAGCGACCGGCATGTTGGACGTGTTGGCGATAAGAACCGTACGGTCCATGAGCTTGCTTCCTGTCTGCGGGTCGTCGAGATCCGGGAACTCCGTCAGAACTTCGGCCATCTCGTTGCCGCGCTCACCGCAGCCGATGTAAACGACGATGTTTGCGTCGGACCATTTGGCGAGTGCCTGCTGCGTCACAGTCTTACCGGAACCGAACGGACCCGGAATAGCGGCCGTTCCGCCTTTTGCGACCGGGAAGAAAGCATCGAGAACTCTCTGACCCGTAACGAGCGGTTTTTTCGGTGCCATCTTGGATTTCACCGGACGCGGTGTTCTGACCGGCCACTTGTGGCTGAGTCTGAGTTCAGTGCCGTCTTCGAGCTTGCCGATGACATCGACGACAGTGTAGCTGCCGCTCTTGATGCTTTTGATCTTTCCTTCCGGGAAGTTCGGCGGGAGCATGATGAGGTGCTCGATGTTTGCGGTTTCCTGAACGGTTCCCAGAATGTCGCCCGGCTTCACAAGGTCGCCTTCTTTGACAGTTGCCTTGAAATCCCATTTGGCTTCGTGATCAAGACCGTCAGCGCTGACACCTCTCTTGATGAAGTTGCCCATTTCAGCCTGGAGAACTTTCAGCGGTCTCTGGATACCGTCATAAATGCTTTTCAATAATCCCGGACCGAGTTCAACAGACAGCGGGAGGCCTGTATTTTCGACCGGCTCACCCGGCTTGATACCGGATGTGTCTTCATAAACCTGAACGATGGATTTGTCTCCAACGATCTTGATGACCTCGCCCATCAGTCCTTCATGGCCGACTTTGACGACATCATACATTTTCGTCTGTAAGTCGGTAACGGTCACGACAGGTCCGGCCACACGATAAATTTTACCTTTTACTTCCACAGATCAACACCTACCGCCTGTTTGATTTTCTCCCTTAAATTCGCAGAGCCTGCACCGCTGCCGCCGAGAGCGACGACGGTCGGCTGAACGGATTCATTCAGGGCTCTTTTCAAGGAATCCGGCAGTTTGCTAATATCATCATTATGCATGATCAGAATGCCGATCTCGGGATCTTCCAGAGCGGATCTGACGGCTGCATCGACCTCAATGGACTCAGTATCGAAGACTTTCCGGATGCCGGCGAGTCTGAAACCGGTCACAAAATCACTGTTCCCGATTACTGATAATTCCATTAGATGATCACCAACTGTTCTTTGATGAGATTATTGTCCATTCCGGCACTCTTGCCGCGGACGATGATCCTCAGATTGCGGACTTCATTCTCTTTGTAGATGACATATTCCAGGATCGGAACGATGGACATCATAGACTGAAGTGAATTTGAGGTGATTTTCTTAAGATTGAAATTCAGAAGACTTTTTGAAATGTCCGTCAGATTGACTTCGGCCGGCTCTTTGTTTTCAACATACGGCTGGAGCGCAGTCCAGTAGGATGTCGAACGCAGCGCGGCAACGAATTTTCCGAACGGGAGGGCTGCCAGGACTTTCAGCTTGTCGGGATCGAGTTCGAGGCCGCCTTCGATCATCAGGTTCATGACATCTGAAACCTGAGATTCTGATTCCGCACCGGAAGTTTCGGTGACATAGACATCGGCTTTCTTCAGTCTGAAGAGCACATTCATATTCTGAACATCAATTTCCCTTCTGACGAACCGATCAAAAAGTTTGCGATCGCTGGATCCCGGGAAACCCGGAATGCTGATGAGACCCTTGTAGTATAACTTGTCGAGTTCATTTTCAAAAGCTGACAGATTGTTGCCGTCGAGCTTTTTGAGGCATTCGCCGAACTCGGTCGATCTGAGGGCTTCAAGGACTTCTTCATAACTCTTGTCAGACAGTCCGGACAGGAACGTATATCTCAGGGAACCGCCGGTGACGAGGGTACTGCGGATGTCTTCCGGATCGATGCCGTTCATTTTTCCGCGGACGAGCGTCTTGACAGCCCAGATGTCATACTTTTTGAGATATTCATTGACAAGGAGATGAGGAATGCCTTCAGTGATACGCAGAACCTTCTGGAACGATGTTGCCATGTTCCGGTTCAGTGCATGCTCAATAAGATTGGCGCCTTTATATTCTCTGGAGAGTTCATCGATATCTGATTTATAATTGGATTCACCGATCTTGCGGATAATTTCATCACGACTCATATTCAGAAGACGCGGGTACTCATCACGCGGCACGAGTTTGACTTTCATGGCGCGGATACGTGTCACGGCATACGGATAGTTTGATGAGCCGATTTCTTTTCCCGGTGCAACGGATGAACCGCCTGAGAGATATCTTACAATCTGCGACTTGGTGCTGTGCATATCCTGCATTACTATCACCCGTTACAGATCATCCGTTCAGGATATCAGATATAGATTTCAGAGAACGGTCATAGACGGATTTGAGGATGAGATCATAAGTATAATCCAACCGGATCGTGCCATCTTCGTTTTCAACGATGATGCCGCCGATGCAGTCAATGTTGCCGCCGTATTTCAGGTCTGAAAGTTTGCGGACGACAGCTTCAGAGTCAGCATTAGAATAAATGACCGAACCGTTCTGGCCGTATTTCTCGATGAGAATCTTAAGGTACTCTTCGTTCTTTTCAGCAGGCAGTGTTTTAATCGATTCAAGGGCTTGATCATATACCTGGTCCAGAAGTGCTTTGCGCTTGTTGAGCATCGTGCGTTTCACTTCCAGATTGGCGCTTGATAATACCTGCTGGCGCTGCTTTTCAAGGTTCTCTTCAACTTCTGCAAGGCGAGATCCGAGGGATTCTCTTGCGGTCTGACGAGCTTCTTCGATGATCTCTTCGGAGGCAGTCTTTGCTTCCGCTTCGATCCTCTGCTTTTCAGCCTGAGCGCCTTCAGCAATATCTTTTAATACGATTTCCAGTCCCATGCTAACACCTATAAAACATCAGAGGCCGGACCGGCCGGCCCCTGACCTGATTTTGAGAATTTACATCATCAATGCAACGACAAGTCCGAAAATGACGATGGTTTCCGGAAGAACGGTGAGGACGAGGGCTTTACCGAAAACGGCTTCGTTTTCGACCATAGCACCGACACCGGCGGAACCGATTGCTTTTTCAGCCCATGCGGATGCGATACCGGTACCGGCGATTGCGATTGCTTTACCGAGTGCTGCCATTCCTGCGTCTCCGATTAAAAATTCCATAACTTTATTCCTCCAAATATTTTCTTATGTGACCAAAGGGTTTGTATTCTTTTCCCCCGCCTGTGTAGTATTTGCCGAAGAATTCGACATACTGCAGTCTGAGCGCGTGAAGACCGGGGGCAATGATACTCAGACCGGTGTTTAAGAGATGCCCGAGAACGAAGACGATGAGCGCAACGATGATCATCGGGCTGAAACCATTACTCGGAGACCATAACATCTCGAAAGCAATGGTGTTAACAGTAGATGCAATGTAGATCGAAGAAAGACCGACTGCAATAATACGAGTGTAGGACAGGATGTTACCGAAGAGACCGGGGATCTCGATCGGACCGGCGATACCTTCACCCTTGAAAAGAAGTGCGACGGCGACAAGAGCGATGAGCGCGCCGAGGCCGATAAGTGCGATGTTCTTTCCGAGGACAAAGCCGACGATCAGAATGATAACACCGAGTTCAAGCATGATCCAGCTTGCTTTGCCGCAGATCGCGTGCATCATGCCGTGCTGGTTTTTAACATTGATGAAACCAAGGATAAAACCGACGTTCATGTGCAGCAGACCGAAAAGAGCTGTCGCGACAAGCATCGTGTAGATCAGGTGGGTTCTGTGGATCGGGAATGTCAGATATTCGTGGGCACCAAGGAAGGAGATGCCGTTGACGAGGCTGATGTTCGTCACGATCGTTTCGAATCCGGGGATCAGGCCGGGCGTATAGACACCGTGCGATGTGGCGCCGGCAAGCGGGAATCCCATAAACTCGCCGTACAGGACACCGAAGAAAAGTGCGGAGACCTGACAGTAGATGAGTACGTTAAGCAGTCCGTCGATGCCGTCCATCTTAATGAATTTCTTTGCGAGCAGACCTAAAGTCAGGAGAACGAGGGCATAGCCGATATCTCCGAGGATCATACCGTAGATCAGCGGGAAAGAGATCATGAGAACCGAAGACGGATCGATCTCAGTGTATTTCGGCCGGGAATAAAGATCGATGATCCATTCCAGGGAGCGGGCAGGTTTGCTGTTGTTGTGCGCGACAGGGATCTGCAGGACCTCTTTTTCGTCGTGCAGGTTGACTTCCTCAGAGGAAATGTAAACTCTGCCGTCGGTTCTGGCCTCGATGGCTTTGACCATTGCATCAAAGGATTCCGTCGGGACCCAGCCGTTCATAATAAAGGCATATTCGGATGTTGCAATCCTTAAAGGCAGTTCGGCCTTTTCACTCAGAATGCTCAGGTATTCATCGCTCGCGCGGATGAAGTCGCTGTAGGATTCCTTGAGAGACTGAATGTCTGCTTTTAAGGTCTCGAGTTGTGCGAGTATGCCTGATTTTTCAGCGTTGAGTTCTGCGATCAGAGCAGACGGTTTTCCGCTCTTTTCGGGGATTCTCGTCTCTTTGAAACCGAGCGCGTTGAGTGTCGCAGCGACGGCTTCTTCGTATTTTTTCGATACGAAGAGAGACATGAATTCAGAATTTGTTTCAAGCATGTAAGAGCCGGAGGTAATGCCGGCAATAACGGATTCGTCGAGTTTTCCTGAAACAGTCCCGACAAAAACAGCAAGGCTGTCAAATCCTCTGTAGTCATCCAGGTCACGGTCGGCGGCGAGGAAAGGCATTAATTCCTTTTCGGCTGCTTCGATCTCTTTCAGACGGTTTTCGAGGTTGTTGATCGCCTCGGTCTTACCTGTGATCTCTTCATCAAGTTTCTCCAGTTCGGTGTCGATCTCCGAGGAGACTTCAGATGATTTCATCTGCGTTCCGGGACCGTTGCCGATGTGAAGATAATTTGAGATCGATCTGATCTTTACAAGCTTCCTTGAAACGTCATCGCTGTTTCCGATCGGGGTACCGATCTTAAAATCAGGGTCGTCACCTTCAACAAAGTCCTCGACATGAAATAAATTGAGCTCATGCAAAACGTCAATAGTCGGCTCAAGACGGGACTTGTGGCCGGTAATGACGCATCTGGTCATTTGTTTCGGGCGGCTCATACGCGTATCTCCCTCTCAAACTCCTCAAGTAAATAGGCATTTGCTTTTGAAAGATTTGATTGGGATCTCACAGCCAAAGAGTCAGCTTCACGAACACCATCTGCAACAATAGCTTCACGCTTGGCTTTGATCTCTGCTTCGCCTTTGCGGAGGGCTTCCTGGGAAACTTTGACAGCCTCCTCTTCACCGTCTGCAACGATCTGGCGGGCAGTTGCACGAGCTTCTGCGATCGCTTTGTTTTTATTCTCGATAGCTTCGCCGATAGCTTTTCTTGCATCTTCCTCTGCTCTTTTGATTTCAGATAAGATTTCATTGTTGGCCATGCGAATACCGTTTCAATTTTGTGGATAAATAAAAACCGATGATTCAGAATTAGAAGGTAAACTGTAAACAATTATCACATATATAAGAGAATGGGTCAGAATCCCGTTATTTGCCGGATACGATCTTCATCGGGCGTTGGCGGATGAAACCGTAGCGGCTGTGATCCCTGAACAAAAAACGTTATTCTGCACAATGTGCTGTCTTCAATAGAACAGCTGAACATTTAAAAACTTTATTCTGTCGAAGATTTCAGGAAAACAGGAAAGATCCTATCGTTTATTGACGTTTTCCGGACAGCCCGCCTGATGATGTCCCGCATGGAAAAAACGCATCCGGAAAGGCACCGCCTTATGAATCCGGGCAGGTATTATACGGACAGGCATCACGGAAGAAAACTGAAGACCGCATGAGACGGCACGAAAGACAGACGAAAGGCTGAATGAAAAATGACTGAAAGACAGATCTGAAAGACAGATGAAGGCTGATGAAAAATGACTGAAGACAGATGAAGGCTGAATGAAAATCCCCGGAAAACCGGTAAAAAACAGAACATAAAAATACCCGAAAGACAGCCGTCCGTCAGAGTATGTCAGCGTGTTGATCTGTCCGGGGATTTTTCCGGAACGCCGCGTTTCCGGCAGGATTTCCTTCGGGGAATTCCTGCGGAAACGGATCTGTTCCGGATGAAAGAAAAGGCGGATCCCGGATCGGAGTTTATAGACCGGATAAGGCATTTTTTCACCGGCAGGGATCGTGTGGATGTATTTTTCGCGGAATTCCGGGTCGCGCATCAGACATACATCCGATTTTTTCCGGTAGGCCGGATGATTTCCCATTTTTTTCCAGATGTCTGCGAGTGGTTCGTTCCGGATGTTTCCGAATGTCAGGGGTGTGTACGGGCACGGCAGGACATCGCCGGTCGAGGCGATATGCATCCAGCGGTTTCCGGCGAAGCAGCCGAACATATCGGGGCCGAGGAGATACGGGAGCGCGGAGACGCGCGGTCCGCCCGGCTCTGAATTGATCTTTCTGTGGAAAGCTTCGAGGCGTTTGGCGTCGCTCCTTGTCAGGACTTCGTCTTCGTGGTCTTTCCAGTTGCCGACGGCGATGATGCCGGTCATCGACATTTCGGAAGCATTGAGATCGCATGCACGAGAATAAAGATCGTCGATGCGGTCGATGTTGTACGGCGAGATCGTCAGATAGAGATCCGTCATGAGGCCGGCGCTGCGGGCGTTTTTCATGGCGTTGACGGCGTCTTCGAAGGAGCCTTTGCGGCCGCGGAAGGCGTCGTGTTTTTCGGCGTCGGGGCTGTCGAAGCTGACTTTGACGGAATAGAGGCCGGCTTCTTTGAGCGCTTTGGCGCGTTCTTCGGAGAGACGGAAGCCGGATGTGAACATCGAGACGGTCGTCTTCGTTTTGTCGATGCGGGAGACGATATCGGGGATGTCGTTTCTCATCATCGGCTCGCCGCCGTCGATCGTGACGAGATAGGTGCCCATGTCAAGACCCTGATCGATGATATTGATGATCTCGTCGACGGTCATCTCGGAATTGGGACGCATCATGTCGGACGCGCCGCAGTGGGCGCATTTGTTCGGACAGCGCGGCGTCACGCCGACGGAAATCTGATCCGGCGTTCTTTTTTTGAGGACGGATGAGCCGATCTCGGCGTTGATCATCCGGTTGAAGACCGGACCCGGCATCGGCGGGACCCACGTCGAAAAAATAACAGAGTCGTCCGTGACGGAGATCGGCTTCTCTTCCCGGAAAACGTTGTTGATCCGCTTCAGGATCGGCTCGGCGGCCGCTGCAAGGGCGCCCTCTGCGCTCAGGACGACTTTGCCGTCGTTCATGTCGGCATTGATCCTGACAACTTTGTAATCGTAAACCTGCATGGAAAACACCTCAGACCGGCAGCTGCCGGATGACATCTGCCGCGTGATAGAATGATCATAATAATATGTCTGTAATATGTCCGGAAGAACAGAAGTAAATGACATGACTGAATGAGGAATGACGGGAAATGACTGAATGAAGAAAGACGGAAAATGACTGAATGAGGAAAGACGGAAAACCGGAAAAACTGAAACAGAAATATCCGGAAGGGGGAAAAGACTGAACCGGAAATGCCCGGAAGGGAAAAACCGAAACAGAAATGCCCGGAAGAGGGGGAAGACTGATCAGGAAATGCCCCGAAGGGAGAAAGACAGCCGAAGGACAGGCGGGTCCGGCGCCGGAGCAGGAATATTTTTCTGTTTATCAGGGCTCCGGCGAAGAGACGCAGCCCGGGATCAGAGAGCGGAAATGTCTTTTCTGACGTGGTCCATCAGACCGGATATGTAATCTGCCAGGAAAAGGAGCTTTTCGAGAGAATCGGAGGCGGGGATCCCGGAGAGCGCTTCTTTGGCGTCGGCCAGATATTTCTCTGCCGTCTGTACGGTCAGAGCAGCTGCTTCTTTTTCCGGCATGGATCTCAGGGTGATCGAATAGAGACTGTCGGAGAGGATGCCGGATTCCTTGTCTTTGTAAAGGCCGAAGTCTTCCAGAAGATCGTCGACGATCTGGTAGGCCATGCCGAGATTGCGGCCGAACGTTCCGAAAGCATCGACGAGATCTTCCCGGTCAGGCGCGCCGACGCGCGATCCGATGCGCGCGCTGATCTCGAACAGCGCCGCCGTTTTTTTGTAAATGCAGAGAAGGTACTGATCCGTCGTCATTTCGCCCCTTTTGATGCCGGCATCGATGGCTTCACCCTCGCAGAGGAGAACGCCGGAGTGACCGAAATCCTTGATGACGGCCGCGCCGTATCCGGAGATGAGCTCAATGGAGTTGGAGATCAGGAAATCGCCGCAGAGGATGGCGGCCGTTTCGCCGAATTTGGCGTGGACGGATTTCTGACTGCGGCGCATATCGCTTTCATCGAGAATGTCATCGTGGACGAGAGAGGCCGTGTGGATGGCTTCAACGGCAAGAGAAGCTTTGACGGCATCGCGGAAATCCCCGCCGGCCGCACCGCACGAGAGCATGATCACAAGAGGGCGCAGTTTTTTGCCGGTCGTGTTGAAAATATAGCCCGTCACTTTCCGGAGAACAGGAGATTCGGAAATGTGTTCGACAGTGTCTTCGATGGAACTTAAAAAATATCTGTATTCTTCCCATTCTTCTATTTTCATGATGATCCCCCTGATTTCCCCCTGAAATATATCTGATTTCTGATTGATCTGAAATATGTCTGATTTCTGATTGACCTGAAATATGTCTGATTTCTGATTGACCTGAAATATGTCTGATTGACCCGAAATAAGTCACCGGAAAGAGCCTCCCGGCTTCCGGCAGATGATATCATTAACGGCGTCAGTAAACGAATTTATGTCATATATAATGGTGAACCTATTTAGAGTTAAGTTTTTCGGACAGGAAAACAGAGATGCAGGGAATGTCGTGTCCGGAAAAATAAAACCGTCAAAAAAGAAAAAACAACGGATTCTTATAGGATGACAATACTAGAACGAAAAAAATAATCGACATAGCAAGTCGGCTTAAGTGATAATATGGATGATGAAATGGCAGAAACATATGCCTTTGCCGGTGATGACAGTCTGCATGAAGAGTGCGGCGTTTTCGGCATTTCCGACCCGGACGGCAACAATGTGGCGCAGACGATCTATTACGGACTGTTCGCCCTTCAGCACAGGGGTCAGGAAAGCTGCGGCATTGCCGTCAGCAGATCAGACTGTCCGAGAGGGTGTATCCAGTCGTATAAGAACATGGGTCTGGTCAATGAAGTATTCAACCAGGAAAAACTGGAAAGCCTGAAAGGAAATATCGGCATAGGGCATGTCAGATATTCCACCACAGGAAACAGCAGTCCGCAGAACGCTCAGCCGCTTGTCCTGAATTACATCAGAGGCATGCTCGGTCTGGCGCATAACGGAAACCTCATCAACACAGAGGAGCTGAAACAGGAACTGGAATACAACGGCGCCATTTTTCAGACAACGACCGACACGGAAGTCATTGCCTATCACATCGCCCGCGAGAGAACGAAAGTCGACAGCGTTGAAGAAGCCATTCTCGCCGCCATGAAGAAGGTCAAAGGCGCTTATTCCGTGATCGTCATGACGCCGTCGAAACTGATCGGCGCGAGAGACCCGTACGGATTCAAACCGCTCTGCCTCGGCAAAAGAGACGGCGCCTACATCCTTGCTTCTGAATCGTGCGCGCTTGATGCCGTCAACGCGGAATTCATCCGCGACATCGAACCCGGTGAAGTGATCACCATCAAAAAGGACGGTGAGATCGAATCCAACAAGGACATGATGCTCCCGATGGCCAAACAGGGCCGCTGTGTCTTTGAATACATCTATTTTGCAAGACCTGACAGCCGCATCGACGATGTCAGCGTCTATATGTCCCGCATCCACGCCGGCAGATGTCTGGCCAAAGACTGCCCGGTCGATGCGGATATCGTGATCGGCGTTCCGGAATCCGGAAACCCGGCCGCACTCGGTTATGCCATGGAATCAGGAATTCCCTACGGCAACGGTTTTATCAAGAACAACTATGTCGGCCGTACGTTCATCCGTCCGAAACAGAAAGACAGAGAATCCGCCGTCAAGATCAAACTCAACGTTCTGAAAGAAGTCATCAGCGGCAAGAGAGTCGTCATGGTCGATGACTCGATCGTCAGAGGAACGACGAGCCGCCGCATCGTCGGGATCCTCAGAGAAGCCGGCGCCGCAGAAGTCCATGTCCGCTCCAGTTCTCCGCCGTTCCTCTACCCGTGCTATTTCGGAACGGATGTTCCGTCAAGAGAGCAGCTCATCGCCTACAACAGAAACGTCGATGAGATCTGCCGCATCATCGGCGCCGATTCACTCGGCTACCTTGGTCTCGAACGCCTCCCGGAGATCGTCGACAACCTGCCGATCTGTACCGGCTGCTTCACCGGAAAATACCCGCTGACGCCGCCGTACCACGAGGCTCCGGACGAGGAAAATTAAAACAAAAATAAAACTGACATCAGCCGGAAAAACACATTTTCCGGAAAAAGACCCGATATCCTGTCCGCCGGTAAAAGAGACCGGCGGGCAGGATCTTTTTTTTCAGGCGCGGATCGCAGGAAAGATCCGCGTTTTTTTTGATGATGCGGTCTTCAGGCGATTTTCCGAAATAAAAAAACGGCCGACATTGTGCCGAACTCAAAAAACGGCCGGCAGTTTGCCGAACTAAAAAACGGCCGACATTGTGCCGAACTCAAAAAAACGGCCGCATTTTGCTGAACTCAAAAAACAGCCGACAATTTTCCAAAAAAACGGCAGAGAGTTTTCAAAACAAATGTGTCAGACGGTGTGTGAAACTGTGTGTGAAACAGTTGTGAAACTGTGTGTGAAACAGTTGTGAAACT
>JAGAEB010000058.1 GCA_017613335.1 Methanosarcinaceae archaeon | reverse complement strand
CCCGAGCCGACGGAAAGTCCGGAACCCACGGAAAGCCCCGAGCCGACGGAAAGTCCGGAACCCACGGAAAGCCCCGAGCCGACGGAAAGTCCGGAGCCGACGGAAAGCCCGGAACCCACGGAAAGCCCCGAGCCGACGGAAAGTCCGGAGCCGACAGAAAGCCCGGAACCGACGGAAAGTCCGGAGCCGACAGAAAGTCCGGAGCCGACAGAAAGTCCGGAGCCGACAGAAAGTCCGGAGCCGACGGAAAGTCCGGAACCGACAGAAAGTCCGGAACCCACGGAAAGTCCGGAGCCGACGGAAAGTCCGGAGCCGACAGAAAGCCCCGAGCCGACAGAAAGTCCGGAGCCGACCGAGGAGCCGGTCATTTACGACGTTGAATGGACTTGGGAGAAGATCTCCAAGACAAGCTACAGGGCAACTGCGACCTTCACCGATGAAAGCGGCAAGGTTGTTGCAGAAAATGTCAAAGCAACCGTGACAAGCGAGACTGAAAACGACATTGTCACATTCACGGCAGCCGTGAACTTCAGGGGTAAGGATTACACCGATGAGAAATCCTTCTACACCGGCGGATTCGGAACGCCTCAGCCTGTCGTTAAAGTCAGAGCCGGCGCTGATCTTGTCGTCAGCATGATCGACTACCTGGTCAACGGAACTGAGCTTCCGGGTGACTACGTTTTCGATATCAATGAAGACGGTATCATTGACGGCCGCGATCTGATCGAACTCCAGAAGATCGTCAGCGAAAACGGATATGTCTACAGACTTGTCAGTGACAGCTGAACTGACATCGATGCCGGACAAAACAAAAAGCGGGACGGGTCTCCGGATCCGTTCTGCTTTTTTTATTTTCCGGGGAAGATCGTCAGGATAAGAACAGTGATATCCGGCGGTTTATGGGGGATTTTTCCGTCAGTCCGCCGGCATATTCGTGATCAGGTGATGATCATTACAGTGGATGCTTCCGTTTTTCAGACCGATGTTTATTTTCCGGGGGAATCTGTTTCCCGGTCCGGTTTATTTTTCCGGACAGGAGATCCGTTTTCCTGTCCGGTTTATGTTTTTCAGAAGAGTGTTCCTGTTTTTTTCAGGCAGATTTTCTGCCGAGTTCCGCCGATCTTTCGGCGGCGCTGATGACGGCGTTCATGAAAGCCGCGCGGATGCCTGCTTCTTCGAGCGTTCTCACGCCTTCGATCGTCGTTCCGGCGGGGGAGCAGACCATGTCTTTCAGGACGCCCGGGTGTTCGCCTGTCTCGAGGACCATTTTCGCGGATCCGAGGACGGTCTGGGCGGCCAGGGTCTGGGCGGTCTTTCTGTCGAGGCCGGCTGCGACGCCGCCGTCGGCCATGGCTTCGATGATCTGGAAGATGAATGCGGGGCCGCTTCCGGAAAGGCCGGTCACGGCGTCGATGAGGCTTTCTTTCGTCTCGAGGGCTTTTCCGATCGAGGAGAAGATGTCAAGCGCTGTCTTCATGTCTTCGGGGGTCGCGTTTTTCCCGGCGGCGAGCGCGGAGGCGCTTTCGGAAACGGTCGCGCAGATGTTGGGCATGACGCGGATGACGCGGGCTTTTGAGATTCCGGGCGCGGTCGAATCCGATGAGGAGAGGAAGGAAGAGATCGATGATGAGAGAGACGGTGCGAGGGATGATTCTATCTTTTCGGTCGTCACGCCGGCGGCGATCGAGATGAAAAGCTTCTTCGACATCGCTTCCGGTGAAGCGTAATGTTTCATTTTTTCGGAACTGAGTTCTGCGAGGACGGCCGGGAGGTCTTTGGGTTTGACGGAGAGGACGATGATGTCCGAGCGGGCGGCTGCTTCGCCGTTGTCGGGCGTGACGAAAACGCCTGATGCTTCGAGAGATTCCGTTGCCGGAGAGGTGTGTCTTCTGCCGGCCGATATGGCTTCTGCCGGGACGCCTTCTTTCAGGAGGCCTTTGATGAGGGCTGTCGCCATTTTTCCGGCGCCGATAAAGCCGATCCTGACGGTGCCGTTCTTCATTTCTTCAGAGATCATATTTTTCACCGCATGATGTGATGTGTCTGATGGATTTGACAGATATTTGCCCGGTATTTTTTCAGGTATTTTTTCAGGTATTTTGCCGGTATTTTTTCAGGTATTTTTCAGGTATTTTTCAGGTATTTTTCCGGCATTTTTTCCGGTATTTTGCCGGTATTTCTGACGGATTTGCTTTTCAGTTGTCCGGGTCAGCTGAAGAGCGCGATGTTTTCTTTCCTGACGGCGTTGTCGTAGTCTTTGTGGCCGAGGATCTTTTCGATGTCGTTCGTGTGGCAGCCTTTGATCCTGTCGAGTTCTTCCATGTCGTAGTCCGTGATCCCTTTGGCGAAAACGGCGCCGCCGCATTCGATCCTGACGATGTCGCCGCGTCTGAAATTTCCGGAGACGGCGCGGATGCCGGACGGCAGAAGGCCGCGGCCGCTGACGACGGCGTCCATGGCGCCGCGGTCGATCGAGATGGTCCCTTCCGCTCTTGAGAGGACGAGCCAGCGGGAGCGGTTGTTTTCGGGGTGCGTGCCGGATGCATAGAAGAGCGTGCCGATCTCTTCGCCGGCCATGATCCGTGTCAGGACGTCGGGGGTGCTGTGGTCGACGATCATCATGTGACAGCCGGCTGTCTCGCAGATCTTTGCGGCCGCGATCTTTGTTTTCATGCCGCCGACGCCTTTCGTGCTCGTCGGGTCGCCGCCGAAGGATTCTATCTCGGGCGTGATCTCGGGGACGAAGGGGATCAGGCGGGCGTCCGGGTGCGTCTTGGGATTTTTGTCGTAAAGGCCGTCGATGTCGGAGAGGATGATGAGGAGGTCGCCTTCGGTCTTGCTTGCGACCATGGCGGAGAGTCTGTCGTTGTCGCCGAAGATCGTTTCGATCTCGTTCGTGCAGGTGCAGTCGTTTTCGTTGATGACCGGAACGACGCCGAAGCCCAGGAGCGTCGTGATGCTGTTCCTGAGGTTGAGATATTTGACGCGGTCGGAATAAAAGTCGTAGGAGAGGAGGATCTGGGCCGTTTTTATGTTGTGTTTTCTGAAGGCGTCTGCCCAGTAGCGCATGAGTTCGCTCTGGCCGGCGGCGGCGGCGGCCTGTCTGATCGGGATCTCGCGCGGTTTGGCGTCGATGCCGAGGACCTGGAGGCCGACGCCGATCGCGCCGGATGTGACGATGATGACTTCGATGCCGCGGCCGATCAGTTTTTCGATCTGACCCGTCAGGTCGTCGAGGAATTTTTCGTTGATGCCCGTGTCGGTCGTGATCGATGTCGTGCCGACTTTGATGACGAGCCTTGAGACGCTCCGGAAAAGCTTTTTCCTTTCCGCGGGATCCATACCCTGCTCAAAAAGAGCTGTTTTCTGAGAATCGCTGACTTCTTCTGTCATAGGATCATCCTGAGTCCTGCGGATATCTCGGGATATCGCAGAATGTAAACAAAAACCGAATCAATTAAAGGGACACAATATATAAAGAATATCACGGCAGCGCCGGCGGGACTGTCCGGGGTGAAAAAAGAAGGCGGTCATGAGAAGAAGAGGCCGGCCGGAAAAGGCGGCCGCTTCTGCGGGCATCGTCAGGGGACGGGCCGGCCGGCGGGCCGGCATTTTTCGCCGGATCCGGTCTTTCCGGCGTGTTTCGCCGGATCTGTTTTTCTCTGTTTCCCTGTTTTTCTCTGTTTTCCCGTTTTTTCTGTTTTCCCTGTTTTTCCGCCGGATCTTCTTTTCGTTTTTTACAGGAACCTGACGAGGATGAGGCTCATTTCAAAGAGGACGATGAGAGCGGCGCCGACGATGACCTGCGCGAAGAATGTCGGGTCGGGTGAGACGAAGAAGGCCAGGCTGAAGAGAAGGCCGTAGACGACGTAGCGGTATCTCCGGAGCGTTTGGGGCTCGACGAGTCCCATTTTCATGGCGATGACCATCAGGAGGGGGATCTGGAAGACGCCGCCGAAGCCGAGCGTCAGGGTGATGATCGAGTTGACGGTCTCTTCGAGAGAGATCTGGGAGAGAGCGGTCATGTCCGAATAGTAGATGACGTATCTCATGAAGACGGGGAGGACGAGGAAGTAAGCCAGGCCTGCGCCGAAGAGGAAGAGAAGGAAGGATGTCGGGACGACTTTCATCATGAATTGGCGTTCGTTCGTGTAAAGGCCGCGGGACATGAATCTGAACAGTTCGTACATGAGGATCGGAAAACCGGCGGCGACGGCGAACGCGACGGAGAGTCTGAGGCGCGTCATGATGAATTCCGTCGGGGAATAGATCGACATGAGGACGTTTTCCGGGAGAAGGGCTTTCCAGAGGTAAGCGATGACGTCGCCTGAAAAGGGATAAAAGATGAAGGCGCCGACGGCAAGGACGGCGAGGACGACAGCGATGCGCTTTCTGAGTTCCCGGAGGTGGCCGACGAGATGCTCTTTGTAGTCTTTGTCGTTTTTGGGCTTTTCAGACAGGTCAGCGCCGAGACTGTAGACGGACGGTGACGGTGAGGAAGCGGACGACGATGAAGAGGATGAGGAAGCGGACGACGACGAAGAGGATGAGGAAGCGGACGACGATGAAGAAGATGAAGAAGATGAAGAAGCGGCCGGTGAGGAAGCGGATCCGGGCGCGGTCTGTTCTTTGGAGGCGGCGCAGGATGCGGTTTCTGTTTCTGCGGCGTCGTCGGGGTCGGGGATCCCGGCGGCCGGATTTTCCGGAGACTTCATGATCGATCTGCTCTCTGTCTGAATTGCAGGTGAAAGATGACATCCTGTCATAAATTCTTTTAGGTCGCGACGGGCGGTCCCGTTCCGGCGTTGTCTTCCGGTCTTCCGGTATTCAGGTTTTCCGGCGTGCCGGTATTCAGATTTTCCGGCCTTCCGGTCTTCCGGTATGCCGGTCTTCCGGCCTTCCGGCATGCCGGCTTTCCTTTCTTTCGGAAATGCTTTTATTTACGGGAGACATGAACGATTCAGATTTATCCGGATTTTCCGTGTCAGGATATTTTCCGGAAACGATTCGGAAAGGGTGTTATTTATTATTTATTCTGAAGAATTGGAAAAACTTCTGATCATCATCCGGAAGATGAAAAAGAAATTCATTTTTGCGGCGGCGGTCTTTCTGATCGGGACGCTGATCGCCTATCCGGCCGTCGATATCGTGATCGAGGATATCATCGACAGGGATCTGCCGGATGTCCAGCCTGAGACGGAGCATATCGCCGTGATCGATTATGTCTGGTTCGCTGAGACGAACGGGGGGCCGGAGGCGGTCAGGGAGGCGTGGCTGTCGTCGATGTCGAAGGCGGATGATCCGCCGAGGAAGGCGCTCATCTCGTATACGCGGTTCGATGCGGAAGAGGGGCCCCGGACGATGGACGCTTCGGAATTTCCGGGGACGGCGACGGGAAATATAAAAGAGCGGTTCGCGTCGTCTTACCGGGAACTCATCAGCGTGACGCTGCCGGCGCTTTTCGGGTATGCGTCGAATGCGACGCTGATCGATGAGACGGAATCGTCGGGGGAGGGTCTCAAATATGCTTCCGTGACGTATACGAATTTCCTGGATATCGAGGAGATCGGGTCTGCGGCGGTCGTGCCGGAGCCGGGTCCTGCGCTGTCGGGGATCGTTGCTTATACGGCTGTCCGGGATATCAGCGCGTTTTACGGGATCAAAAATACGGAGGCGTCCGTTGTTTATATCAAGCCGCTCGAGGTGCCGCTCCTGAAGCTGAAGCTTTCGGTGATCGGGGGGTTCATCATTGCGCTGCCGTTCATTTCGTGGGTCTTCGGAAAGGAGCTGTACAGGCAGTTCAGGCACCGGATCACGATCCCTGTCAAAAAGTATCAGATCGCGCTTTTCGTTGCGGCTGTCATCGTTTCGTTCATTGCGGGCGGGGTCTATGCGTATTTCCTGATGGCGCCGCTCTTCATCCGGTTCCTGTATACGAATGCTGCGGCGTCGGGCGTTCAGGCGACATATTCGATCTACGAGTTCGTTTCGTTCGTGGGGCTGCTGACGCTCATCTTCGGTTTCATTTTCGAGTTCCCGGTCGTGACTTTCGTCCTCAACCGGGCGGGGATCATCCCGAAAGAGTTCATGACGCAGTACAGAAAACATGCCTATGTCGGCTTTTTCATCC
This sequence comes from Methanosarcinaceae archaeon, assembly GCA_017613335.1. Taxonomy (GTDB): domain Archaea; phylum Halobacteriota; class Methanosarcinia; order Methanosarcinales; family Methanosarcinaceae; genus Methanofrustulum. The sequence continues at coordinate 26 of JAGAEB010000058.1, read as the reverse complement.
TGGCTGCGCTCATCACGCCGCCTGAT
>JAGAEB010000006.1 GCA_017613335.1 Methanosarcinaceae archaeon | reverse complement strand
CCCTCTCTTTCACACTCGTGCACCTTCTCTTTCACACTCGTGCACCTTCTCTTTCACACTCGTGCACCTTCTCTTTCACACTCGTGCACCTTTCCTCTCGCAGTTGCGCACTCTTTGTCACATATGCGCCCCCGCTTTTCGCATCTGTGTTCTGCGCCGCCTTTCAGATCTGCAATTCACGCACCATTTTCCGGAAATCCGTCCGTGACCGTCTGTCATCGTCCGGTCATCGTTTCTGTTTTCAGGTTTTTTTAAATACAGAAAATAAGTATAGAACATTTCTATGAAACAGGATATGACAAGTGCGGATGTCGCAGCGATCGTGTCGGAGCTCTCGGCAGGACCCCGCTCGCTGATCGATGCGAAGATCCTGAAAATCTATCAGACGACGGATGCCGAGATCCGTATCAATCTTTTCTGCCACGGCCGCGGAAAAGAAAATCTGGTGATCGAAAGCGGCAAACGTCTCCATTTAAGCCGTTATCTGAAGGAATCTCCGAAGATCCCGCAGCCGTTTCCGATGCTTCTCAGGAAATATGTGTCAGGCGGTCGCATCACGAAAATAGAACAGCATGAATTCGACAGGATCGTCAAGATCCATATGGTCCGCGGCGGCGAAGAGACGGTCCTTGTCGCGGAACTGTTCTCGAAAGGAAACATCGTCCTTCTCGATGCGGACGGGAAGATCATCCTGCCGCTCAAACCGATCACGTTCAAAGACAGGCGCATCCGCTCAGGCGAGATCTATGAACTGCCGGGCGGACACATCAACCCTATCCGGACGCCTGAAAAAACAGCAGAGATCTTCGCATCTTCCGACAAGGAAGCTGTCCGCGTCCTGGCAAACAATTTCAACATGGGCGGCATGTATGCCGAAGAAGTCTTCGCCATGTCCGGCGTCGACAAATCAAAAAGAGCCTGCGACATCACGGCAGACGAAAACGAACAGATCAAAGAAGCCATGAAAAAGCTCTTCGGACCGATCGATGCGGGTACATTTGAGCCGATGCTCGTCCTGAGATCCGTCAGCGGCGCCGTCCTTCCTGAAATGAGACCGATCGGACCGTCGCCCGCCGGAACGACAGCAGGGCCGACAGATGCAGCAGACAACGCAGCCGCTGATGCCGCCGCCGATGCTGCCGTCAGTGCCGGTGCTGCCGTCAGTGCCGGTGCTGCCGTCGGTGCCGTTGCTGATACAGCCGCTGATGTTTCTCCGTCAGTCCCGGCGCATGATGTCTCTCCGGCGGAAAAAGAGACCGACGACTCTGAAAAAGAGGATGAAAATCCTGAAAGACCGGATGCGCCGCTCTTCACGCTGCCGGAAGGATTTGAGATCGTCGACGTCATCCCGGCGTCACTGGCCCGGTATCAGGATCTTCCGAAAGTGCCTTTTGTGTTCTTTTCAGATGCCCTTGATGAGGTCTTCGGAAAAACGTCCCTGACGGAGGTCCGGGAAAAAGAAAAGGAAAAGGCCGTCAGAAGAGATAAGAAGACAGGCATTTTCGAACGGCGTCTGGAACAGCAGAAAGCAACGATCGAAAAATTCGACCGGGAGATCGCCAAAAATACGGCCGTCGCCGAGGCGATCTATGCGGAATATCAATTTGTGGAAGATATCATCACCGTTCTCGTCAGATCCCGCGAAAAATTCACATGGAGCGAAATCATCGACATCCTGAAAAAAGCGAAGAAGGAAAAAACGAACAAAGTCGCCGAAGCCATCATTCAGGTCATGCCGGCGGATGCGACAGTCGTCGTCGATCTGAACGGAACGCGCGCCGACATCGATATCCGGAAGACCGTCCCGCAGAATGCGAACGTCTACTACGACCTGGCGAAGAAATTCCAGAAGAAAAAGGAAGGCGCTGAAAAAGCCATCGAAGATACGCTCCTCTGCATTGAAAAGAAAGAAAAGGAAAGCCACAGATCCCACAGCGGATTTACCCTCCGCGTGAAAAAACACTGGTATGACCGCTTCCGCTGGTTCATTTCCTCAGACGGTTTCCTCGTCGCAGGCGGCCGCGATGCAGACACGAACGAAGAACTGTTCAAAAAATACATTGAAAAAAGAGATCTCGTTCTCCATACGCAGGCGCCCGGATCGCCGCTCACCGTTATCCGCTCGGAAGGACGCACGATCCCTGAAAGCACGATCCTGGAAGCCGCTTCCTTTGTCACATCCTATTCGAGTGCCTGGAAAGCAGGCTCTGCCTCAGCGGACTGTTACGTCGTCCGTCCGGATCAGGTGTCAAAAACACCGGAGACCGGCGAATATCTTAAAAAAGGTTCCTTCGTCATCCGCGGTGAGAGACGTTATATCGAAAATATCCCTCTGGAAGCGGCCGTCGGCCTTGAACTCAAAGAAGAAACGCGCGTCATCGGCGGCCCGATCAGCGCCGTCAAAGCCCGCGGTAAAGTCATTTTCGAGATCGTCCCCGGAAAATTCAATCAGAATGACCTGTCAAAGAAAATGTACCGCCTCTACCAGAATGAGATCAAAGACGCCAAATTCCTCAAAGCGATCGCATCGCCCGACAGGATCGCCATGATGATGCCGCCGGGCGAATCCGATATCCGGGCCGGCCCCTATGACTGCCTGTCTGAGGACAGCAAAAATGAACCTGAAAAGAATAAGGCCTGATACGAACGAAACCTGAAAAGAATAAGGCCTGATACGAACGAAACCTGAAAAGAATAAGGCCTGATACGAACGAAACCTGAAAAGAATAAGGCCTGATACGAATGAAATCTGAAAGAATAAGGCCTGATATGAACGAAACCTGAAAGAATAAGGCCTGATATGAACGAAACCTGAAAAGAAACAACGCCGGAAGGAGACAAAATGAAACTTCTCAAAAAGGATCTGAAAGGCCGCTCCGGGGAGATCGGTCTGAAAGTTGATACGCTCGAAGATCTCTGGCACCTGAAATACATCATCGATCCGGGCGACATCGTCTTTGCGCTGACGAAAAGAAAACCGGAAAGCGCGGATGACAAGATCCGTCCGGAGAAACTTGAAAAAGTGACCGTCCGTCTCGGCGTCAGGACCGAAAGCACGGAATTTCACAAATTCGCTGACCGTCTCAGGATCCTCGGCGTGATCGTCAGCGGCATGGACACGGGCATGTATCACACGCTCAACATCGAAGAGGGAATGAATATCTCGATCATCAAGGAAAACTGGAAGAACGACCAGCTTGAGCGCATCCGTGAAGCCGAAGAAGCTTCGAAAAGACCGTCCGTCATCATGGCGGCGATCGAAGAAGGCGATGCGGATATCGGTCTTGTCCGCCATTACGGCATAGAGCCTTATTCCCATATCCACCAGTCGTCCGGAAAACGCGAGAATGGTCTTCGCAGTGACTTTTTCAAAGAGATCTCCGGTCAGCTGGCTTTCGTCTGGAATGAGAACGCCGCCGTCATCATCTGCGGCCCCGGCTTCACGAAAGACGATTTCATGAACGTTTTCAGAAAAGAACACCCGGAGATCGCCGCCAAAACGATCACGGAAGACTCGACGATGATCGGCGTCTCCGGCTTTATGGAAGTCCTGAAAAAAGGTTCCGTTGACAGGATCATGTCCGAATCCAGGATCTCCCGCGAGACATCTTTCATGGATCAGCTCCTGAAAGAGATCGCAACGGACGGCAAAGCTGCCTACGGTCAGGCAGACGTTCAGAAAGCCGTCGATTACGGCGCCGTCGAAACGCTCCTCGTCACAGACGAAAAGATCAGAAAAGAACGCGAAACATCAGGCGCCGGCAAAGAACAGACACCGACAGACACCCTCATGCGCGAAGTCGAAAAAGGACAGGGAAAAGTCATCATCATGAGTACGGAATTCGAACCGGGACGCAGGCTGGAATCATTCGGCGGCATCGCCGCTCTCCTGAGATACCGGATCGATTCCCGATCCTTCCGATATCAGTCGATTCCCGATCCTTCCGATATCAGGCGTTTCCCGGACTCTTCCGATATCAGGTGTTTTCCCAATCCTTGCGATATCAAAATTTTCCGCTTCCTCTGATATCCTGAATCATTCCCGATTATCTGAAATCAATTTTACCGGTCAGAAACATGATCAGAAAAATCCTCAAAGCTTACAAAGTCACCGGCGGCCGGATGGACCAGCATTTTCTGGTCGACGCCCGCACGCTCGACAGGATCGTCGATGCGGCCGAGCTGACAAAAGACGACGTCGTCCTTGAGATCGGCGGCGGCATCGGCAATCTCAGTGAACGGATCGCCCGTCAGGCCGGGATGCTTTACATCATCGAAAAAGATCCGAAAATGGTCGACGTGCTCACACATCGTCTCCTGGAATCTTCAGACGGGGCTTTTCCCGGAAACGCTCCGGGCGGATTCGGTTTTAAAAATGTCGTGATCATCCCGGGCGATGTCATGGAAACGGATCTTTCCGCCGTCCCGTTCAACAAGATCGTGGCCAATCTCCCGTATTCCATCTCTTCCGACGTGACATTCAGAATCCTGGAACAGAAATTCGACATGGCCGTCCTGATGTATCAGTACGAATTCGCCAAAAGGCTGGAAGCCTCAGCCGGAAGCAAAGATTACGGCAGACTTTCCGTCCATGCACAGTACCGCGCAAAAGCCGAGATCCTCTTCGACGTCCCCAAAAGTTTCTTTGAACCGGCGCCCGAAGTCGATTCCGCCGTCATCCGCCTGATCCCGGGACCCGCCGGCTATGAAGTCCGCGACGTTCCGTATTTCCTGCGCGTCACGCAGGCGCTTTTCAGCCAGCGCCGCAAAAAAGTCAAAAACACGCTCATCAACAACAGAATGATGATCGGCATCCCGGAACTGAAAGAGATCCTCAGCGATCTGTGCCCTGAAGATATCACGGAATCAGAGATCATCGCCATGATGGACAAAAGACCGGAAGAACTGCCGCCGGAAAAGATCGCCTTCCTCGCAGGCTTCCTTTATGATAAAAGAGAAGAGCGGAAGAACGACAAAGCGCAGTAAAAAAGCAATCACAGACAAACGACAAAGTGCAGTAAAAAAGCAATCACAGACAAACGACAAAGTGCAGTAAAAAAGCAATCACAGGCAAACGACAAAGCACAATAAAACCGAAACGGGAGATTTATGACGACATCAGTTTACAGGACGACTTACAGAAAAGCAGCGATCAGCATTCCGTTTGAATCTGATGAGGTCTATGTTCCTGCAGAAGATTCTCAGCTGACGGCGGACTGCGCCTGTGAGGCTGTCTGCGGTACGGTCGCTGTTTTATCTGATAATTCTCAGGCGTCTTCCGTATCCGGCACGTCTCAGGATCATTCCGGTTCCGTCAAAAAACAATCTCCGTGTCTTTTCGATCTGAAAGATGAGATCCGTGTTCTTGAGATCGGCTGCGGCAGCGGCTTCGTCTCGGCCGTTCTGTCTGCAGAGGTCCGGGCGTTTTCGGAAGATCCTGCGCATCCTGAAAGACGCCGGAAAAAAATGATTCTGACAGCCTGTGACATCAGCCCGGCAGCGCTTGAACAGACGGAAAAGTGCGTCTCCGGAGATACCGGGATCCGGCCTGATCATTTCCGCCTCATCAGATCGGATCTTTTCAGCGCCTTCTCACCGGACGACAGATTCGACCTCATCATCTTCAATCCGCCGTACCTGCCGACATCCGAAGATGAAAAAGTCCCGGGATGGCTCAATTATGCTTTTGACGGCGGCCTTTCCGGACGCGATACGATCGACCGTTTTCTTGAAAACGCCGCGGCACATCTCCTTCCGGGCGGATCTGTTCTCCTCCTGATCTCATCGATCACCGGTCCGGACGAAGTTTCTGAAAAAATGAGCCGGTGCGGATTGTCTTCCGAAATTGCCGGAACGGTCAGATGCTCTTTTGAAGAACTGATGGTTCTGCGCGGGCATCTGCTGTAAATACCGGATCCGTCATCAGACATCCAAAAATTTTATATATCACATATTCTGTTTTACCCTACTGTTCGGTTTGATGCCGGGCCGTTTCAGTCTTCTGTATTGTTCACAATTTCGTGCCGCCTTAACTCAGTAGGTAGAGTGGCTGGCTGTTAACCAGCATGTCACAGGTTCGAGTCCTGTAGGCGGCGCTCATTCTGATTCGTTTTACAGTTGTTCTGTGTCTTTTATTCTCTTATGTATCTGTTCCGTTCCCGTCCTGCCTGTATTGTCCACAATCGCGTGCCGCCTTAACT
>JAGAEB010000057.1 GCA_017613335.1 Methanosarcinaceae archaeon | reverse complement strand
TATTGGCGTGCCTGTTCAAAAAAATACAGATGGCCGGGGTGAAGGATCTCAAAAGTCCCGGTTGCCAGAACGCGTGTCATGGATGCGGTAGAAGGTCGGTGTTATATAAAAGACTGATTGACGGAAAGCCGGATGCATCAAAGGATGCATCAAAGGATGCATTATAAACAATGAAAGTTTCTGTCGTTTCCGGCATCCGGCTTTTCTGTCGTCTCGTGTCTGTCGTTCCTGTATCCTTCATTTCTGTCCTGTCATTCCGTTCCGGCGATGCCTGTCGTGACGATCGTGATCTGTACAGGCGGTCTTGCCGGATCGGGCTGATGTTCCGATATCTTTTCGCCGAACCTGACCGTTTCGGGGCGTCCGCCGTTTCTTTCGATATATTCCGTGATCTTGCGGCGGCTGTATGTTTTTGCAAAGGCGACGGCTTCTTCGGACGTTCTGAACCTGAAAGGCCCGTCTTCCGTAAAGATGCAGACGTCTTTTTCGACATAACCGGCTTTTGTCTCTGAGACGCTTACAGTGATATCAAGATCGATACGGCGGGAAAGCTTTCCGAAAAGGGTTCCGACGGCATTTCCGACATCGTATTCTTCGGGGACGGTCACCTTCGAACGGAGAAGTTTTTCCAGATCTTCCCGGTAGGCCTCAGCGGATGCGCCGATAAGGACGATCGGGATATCCGTCGAGAAGAAGACATGTTCGTTTCTCTCCAGGAAATTCATGATCTTTTCGCGGGACACTTTTCCGTCCATGAAATGAATGAGTTCCGTTGCGATGCTGAGGACGACTTTTCTCTTGATGAATCTGCAGAAGTCGACTTTGTTCATACCGAGCAGATTGGCGATCAGGACCGCGCCCGCTTCCGAAGCTTTTTCGTCCCATTCCGTGAAATCGCCCAGAACGTGGAGCGCGTCAGTCGGCGTGAATCCGATCACGGACACGGCTCTTTTCCGGATCAGGGATGACAGGATCTCCGGCGGGATGTATGTTTTTTCCCAGACTTTTTCACTGACGGCTGCAGGCTCCGTGCCGAGACGGGAAAGCCAGGACTCTTCTTCATCCGTCAGGACGGGGCAGATCTCATTTTTCACATAGAACATCGTCGGCTGGATAAATTCCGTGATGACCTGATTGTGCGGGACCCAGCGGAGCCTCAGCGTTTTCAGAAAGCCGGGGTACATGACGGATGCACGGCAGAGGGGAATGACTTTTCCGGGACCGATGATGATCTCATTTCTCGTATGGCTGATGACCGGATTTCTGAATTCCGTGTCGACTGTCTCTTCTTCGCTCTGAAGATTTCCGGCGTTTTTATGAGGCGCCTGCATGAGATCGTCATCCGGAAGGAGCCTGACATGACTGTCGCCGCCGAGAGCGACCGTTTCGATCTTCAGCGCTCTGACTTTTGTCTGCCAGCCGGCGACCATTGCGCCGGATTCGGATATCTCCGGGAAGCCTTCCGTGATCATGGAAACGTCCGTGCTCGTGCCGCCGATATCTGCCGCAATGCATGTTTCATGACCGGAAAGGACCGCAGCGCCTGTCAGACTGGCGGCAGGACCTGAAAAAACAGTTTCGACCGGCTTTTCCATCACATCTGAAAGATCAGCGGACGCGCCGTTGCATTTGATCATCATGATCTTTCCGCCGATGCCCCTTGACCGGACTTCAGAGACAACGGCATCCGTGAATGATTTTGCCACAGGGAGAAGCGATGCGTTCAGATATGATGTCAGAGCCCTTTCATGCGCGCCGAGGGAGCGTGTCAGCTCATGGCCGCAGACGACGGGATAGCCGGTCATTTCCGTGATGATCTGTTTGGCCCGGATCTCATGTTCTGTATTGAAGACGCCGAAAACGGCTGAGACGGCATAGGCGGAAACGCTGTCTTTCGTTTTTCCGACAAAGGCGCGTATGCTTTCTTCATCGAGTTCTGCGGCTTCTTTGCCGTTGTGATCATACCCGCCGGCGACTTTGACCCGGCAGCCGACACGGTCGTCCGGCTCCTTCTGCTCGCCGATCAGGACAAGACCGACGGGCGATATGTTCTTTTCAAGAACGGCATTCGTCGCAAAAGTCGTTGAGACACAGACCTTCCCGGCCGCCTTCAGCATTTCCGGATCGAAAAGATCCAGGACATTTCTGATGCCGCCGATCGGATCGGGATACGTCGTCAGCGCTTTTCCGGAAGCCAGGACGGTCATCGGTTTTTCATCTTTCCCCGGATCGGTGTTCATCCGGATCAGAACGGCATCCGTATAAGTGCCGCCGGCATCAATGCCGATCATGACGGAACCTGTCATATCCTCTCTGCCTCTGACACCCGGATCTGCGGAATTATCTTTTGCGCCTGCTGCATCCATAAAAAATCATCTCCCGAAAAGGATATCCTGAAAAGGACATCCCGAAAAAGATATCCTGAAAAGGACATCCCGAAAAAGATATCCTGAAAAGGACATCCCGAAAAAGACATCCTGAAAAAGACATTCTCTTTTAACTGAGAGGATGGATAATGTTCCGGATTGATATGAAATCGTCCCGATATCATGATCCGGGTCTGTGAGATTTTATACAGTCATTGAAAAATCCTGTCAGATGAGACCGGATCATTTCCGGACCGCGGCGCCCGGAAATGATCCGGGATCAGTCATCTGTCCGGCGGTCCGGCTGTTTTCACCTGTCATTTTTATCTGTCTGCCGGCCGGATCCGAAAATAAAAGTCTATATATCGGGCGGACGGCATAATGATACTGTTTATGCGGTCTGATGCTGCATTTCAGGATGTGTTATTATGACAGAAAATGAAAACAATATTCCTGTTTTTCATGCCGTTTTAAAAGAAGCGACTGTCTATTATGACGGCGCAGAACTGATCCACACAGCCGACATCACATTAAAACCCGGTGAACATGTCGTCCGCATAGACGGTCTGAGTCCGGATATCGATGAAGACAGCCTCAAGATCGGTGCGGGAAAAGGCATTCTTGTTTCGTCTTACAATTTTGTGTCCGAAACATCTGAAAACACGGATAAAGAGAAGGTTCAGGCGCTGAAAGACGAACTCCGGAAACAGCAGGACCGGAAACGTCAGTTTGAAGCTGAAAACAGGATCAGCCGCGAAATGCGCGATTTCCTGGCAGACGGCATGAAGCAGAAAACAGCGCCGAAGGATAACGGCTCGATCTCTCTCGGGGAACTCTCGGAAAGCATGGATTACTATAAGGCAAAGTGCCTGGAGATCGAAAACGATCTGAAGAAAAACGATGACGAGATCGAGAAATGCAACAAAGAATCCGCCGACCTGAGAGAAAAACTCGGTGAATTTGAAGAAGAACGCGGATATATTCTCCTCAATCTGGCCTCACAGACGCCGGATACGGAAATATCCTGCAGCATCCGGATCACCTACTGCACGGATGATGCCTCCTGGACGCCGTATTACAACATCAATGTCGAATCGATCGAAAGCCCGATGAAGATCGTCTCAAAAGCCAAAGTCAGCCAGGAGACGGGGATCGACTGGAAAGATGTGAAACTCTCCCTGTCATCAGGCGCGCCGGCAAACGGAAAATCCGTGCCGGAACTCAGTCCGTGGTTCCTGCGGGAAAAGAGGAAAGCGGTCCCGCTCCGCGCACCGTTGTTCGCAGGAAGAGCCGCTGAGCCCATGGAAGATTTCTGCCTGCGTGAAGCGTTAGCGTTCTGCCCTGCACCTGAAGAACCGGTCATGGCTCTTCCGGACGATCGCCTCAGGATCGACGACAACGCTCTTCTCGTGACATATTCGATCGACATTCCGTACACGATCCCGGGAAACGGTGAAGAACAGATCATCGACATCAGGGCGCAGCAGGCAGAAGCCGATTATCATTTCTGCTGCATTCCGGGACTCGATCCGGACTGCTATCTGACGGCAGACGTCATCAATGCGGAAAAACTCGACCTTCCGGCCGGAAAAGCCGTGATCACATACGACGGCACCTATCTCGGTGAAACAGAGATCCGCGATACGGAAACGAAACTCTCGCTGACGCTCGGCACAGACAAACGCATCGTCGTCAAACGCGAAAAGATCAAAGACGTCAGCAGCCAGAAATCGCTCCTCGGCTCGACCGTGACGAAAACGTTCCTGTACAGAATGACAGCCGTCAACAATCAGAAACAGCCGGTCAGACTGACGATCAAAGACCGGTATCCGATATCGACGAACAAGGCTGTCGAGATCGAGCTTCTGAAAGAAACGACGACGCCCTCGTCCGAAGACAAAGAGACGGGCATCGTTTCCTGGGATAACGAGATCGCACCGGGCGAAGAGATCGTCTTCAGATTCGGATACAGCGTCAAATATCCCAAAGATATGGACCTCGATATCTGAAAGAACAGCAACGGGAAATGTCTCCGGATTCCTGAAAACGTT
>JAGAEB010000056.1 GCA_017613335.1 Methanosarcinaceae archaeon | reverse complement strand
TCTGTCTTTCGTTCTGTCTTTCGTTCTGTCTTTCGTTCTGTCTTTCGTTCTGTCTTTCGTTCTGTCTTTCGTTCTGTCTTTCATTCTGTCTTTTTGTTCTGCCTTTCCGTTCTGTCTTTCCGTTCTGTCTTTCAGAATCAATACTGTTAAAAGGAAAGCCGTTTTTTTAGAGATCATATTTCACTTTACGGCATCCGCCTCAGTGAATAAAGAAACAGTCCGCTCCGGCGACAGGGGAATTATCATGCAGGCATACAAACTGAAAAGAGGTTATTCACCGGATATCAACAGAATGAAAGGCCTTCTGGCCGAATGCTTCGGCACAGAGATCACCGACAAAGACGGAGAACTGAAAACATCCTACGGGATCCTGAAAGAGATCACTGTCCGGATCGAGGACAAAAAACTGTGCGTCGAGACGGTTTCCGACACAGAGAACAAAGATGAGAATGTCATCCTCGACACCAACAAAAGATTCAGGAACTTCCTCGACAAAGCAACAGGCTATTCCTCCAAAGAAAGAGTCAAAAACGCCAAAAAAGAAGTCACCGGCACCGACGACTGAAATCCGTATCACGCAGGTCCGGTGCCCCGGAAGCCGGCTTCCGGTCCCGGGATGACGGCAGTCTGCGCACTCTTTCAGAGGAACAAAAAAACAGCGGAAAAGAACGGTGTACCGGATGATGTTTTCTGAGAAGGACATACCGAAAAATTCAGACTGTGCAGGCGCATCGTACCCATCACACGCAGATGCAGACCGTGCAGACGCATCGTGTCCATCACGCACAGGCGCAGAAAACACACAGAGGATGATCATCTGTCTGGATGACACGGATTCAAACGACGGTATGTGCACGACTTATCTGGCTTCTCTCCTGATGGATGAACTGACGGCGGCCGGACTGGGCTATGTCGACGGTTTTCCGCATCTCATCCGGCTGAATCCGACGATCCCCTACAAGACCCGCGGCAACGCCGCCCTGGGATTCATTTTAAGGATCGGCGGCGCGGGCTTGGGCTGCGATGAAGTTTTCGGAAAGATCCGGGAACATGTCTGTTCCCGCATTTCTTCATTCTCAATGACCGATTGCGAAAAAACAAACCCGGGCGCCGTCTTCATTCCGGATTTCCTTTTCGGAAATGTCAGAGAACCTCTCCGCGCGCATTTAAGAAAAGCGCTGACGGATGTCGTCTCCGTGGAGGATGCATTCTCACTGGCCGGATCTCTCGGGATTCCTTATTTTTATCTCAAATGCGGCCGCGGTCTCATCGGCGCCCTTGCCGCCGCCGGATCTCTTTTGTCTCTCAACGATTCAGGCATTCCTGATTTTGATCATACGTTCGAATATCTTGCTTACCGCCGGCGTGATGCCTGGGGCACGAAACGTCATGTCTCAAAAGAAAGTCTCTTCCGCGCGGATGCGGAAACGTATCCGGACACATGGGACACGGTCGATCTGACCGGAAAATCGAAGCCTCTCGTCGTCTGTGTTCCGGGCTCTCCCGATCCTGTCCTCTACGGCATCCGCGGCAGATTGCCGGAAGCCGTCGGAAAAGCAGCCTCTTTCATCGAATCAGAACCGGTCGAACGTTTCCGCATTTTTCTGACAAATCAGGGAACGGACGCCCATCTGATCCCGGTTTCCCGGATCTCTGAGATGAGACCGTTTCATTCCTACCGGATTTCAGGAACCGTCTGCCGGCCGCCGGAAATGATCGAAGGCGGCCATGCGATCTTCAGCATTTCAGACGACTCCGGGTCGGAGATCGCCTGCGCGGCGTATGAACCGACAGGCAATTTCAGAAAGATCGTCAGACAGCTCCGCACCGGAGATCTCGTCACCGTTTCCGGGAGCCTGAAAGAAAATGATGAAAAAAACGGCCGTCTGACGCTGAACATTGAAAAACTGACGATCGCAGAAACAGTCCCTGAGATCGTCCGCGAAAATCCTTCATGTCCCGTCTGCGGCAGAAAAACAGAGTCCGCCGGCGCCGGTCAGGGATTCAGATGCCGCCGTTGCAGAACGCACGCAGGCACAAAAACAGAAAAAGTCATCGACAGGTCTTTCCTCTGCGGCCGTTACGAAGTGCCGCCGTCCGCCCGCCGCCATCTCTCAAAACCGCTGATCCGCGATCTTTCCGGATCAGAATCAGACACTGCCGGCAGCGCAGAAGATGTGCCTTCTTATCCGTCAAGACGATTCTGATGTCTTCATCTTTCTCTGCGGCCCTCGGATGCCGCCGCTTTCCGCTCGAATTCTTTTTCCGTCAGATCGATGCCCGCCCTGCAGATCGGGCACTCCAGACGGTATCTGTGACCGGATCTTCCGATCGGGATGACCCGGTACAGCCTGTTTTCCGTATAATAGTGGATCAGTTCCGATCTGACCGTATTGTGACATCTCGGGCAGGTGATCATACCCCCGGTCCCCCCGAAATCCGCTTTTTCCCGGCTGTCGAGACTGAAAAAGAAAAAACACATGGATCATCCCTCCGTCTGAATCTGAGTCTGAATCTGATATTCTGCAGATATCACCCGTCACGGATTTATTCTTTTTCTTTCCGGAAATGAAATCTGTCCCGCAGACGATCCGGCCGGACCGGAAACCGCGGCATAAAAAAACGGACTTCCGGCGCCGGAAGCCCGTTTTCTGCACGACGGTTCTTATTTTTATGAAGCCCGGTTTTCTGCCTGTTTCAGCAGTCTGACATGATTCTGGAGAAGGATCAGGTCTCTTCCGTCTGTTATCTGATCTCTGTTGAGATCATACGCCTCGCTGATCCGGTCTCCGTCTGCCAGATGACCGATCAGCGTCTGTACATTTTCATCGGGATCATTTCCGAAATCGATCATCACCGGATAACACATCGCTTCCATGACGGCCGCCGAAGCGTTAAGCCGTCCTTCCGACTGACAGGTGCCTCTGAGGCTTTCTTTTCTGTCAACCGAAAATCTCAGGATATCAGCGATCTGTTCCGGCGTCAGATCCGGATTGGACGAAAGCATCAGCGCGGCCGTGCCGCTGACATGGGGAACGGCCATCGAGGTGCCGTCCATGACTTCCCAGCCGGGGTCTGATGAAAGTATGATCACATCTTTCAGCGTCATTTTCGACGAATCTGAAAAACCGAAATATGCATACCCTATGTAAAACTCATCTGTCTGCCAAATCGACTGCATCCCGGTTGCATTCGGATACAGTATTTCAGTTTTATCCATGTAGCTGCGTAATATAGATCCTGAGCAGTTAAGCTCTTTAACCATGGCCATATCGCCTGAACTTGTCATTTCTGAAAATGATTCATATGACGAGAACGGACGACGGGAGTATAGAAACATAAACGAGTCCGGCGTTCCTGAATAATTAATCTGCATCCCTTCAAGCGTCATCATAATATATGCATTCGCTCCATTCAGTCTGATCGGTTCATTCTGACAGATTATATTCATTCCTTTTCCGCTGACTGTAAAACTTTCATTCTCTAACCGATAGTCTGACGGGGATGAAATGTCCGGAAACATAAAGCAAGTGTCCTGATTGAATATTGCCTGATCCCATGTACTGACAACGGATGTCTGGAAAATATATTCTCCCGGAGCTGCCAGATCGCAAGTCGGCCCGAAATTCGAGAAACTGCTCAGCTGATCTTCAGCATCCGTCGACATGACTGATATGATATTGGGACAGTCGTATGCAGCAGGGTAATTCTCTGTTTCGTTTCCGTCGTTTCCGGCACAGCAGACAAAGAGCATATCCGAATTCCGGATGATCTCGTATTCCGGGCTGATGTGATTTTCGTGGGAAGACGAAATGCTGACGATATCTGCTCCCATTTTTTCAGCATAATTTATAGCCCTGATCTCATCCGACACATATCCCGCCCCGTCTGCACTCAGATAACGGAGCGGCATGATCGTCACATTTTCGGCAACGCCGACAGTCCCGAGACCGTTGCGGACGGCGCCGATCGTGCCGGCGCAGTGCGTGCCGTGTCCGTCCGGATCAAGGGGCATATTGTCATCATCATAAAAATCCCAGCCGTTCACATCATCGATGAATCCGTTACCGTCATCGTCAATGCCGTTTCCCGGGATCTCTCCGGGATTGACATAAATATTGTCAGCAAGATCCGGGTGAGTATACAGGACACCGGAATCGATAACGGCAACGATCACGTCTGATGAACTCCGTGACAGTTCTTTCGCATCGTCTGCGCTGATATCGCAGTCAGGGGTTCCGCGGATATCATTTTCGCCTATGGGGACAGATCTGTTTCCGTTGATCGTACTCCAGGATGTTTTTATGATCTGGCCGATGTTCTTAAATGACCATTGAAGAACCTCATACGGTTCTTCCGGTGTATATGAAGAAACAGCTCCCGAAGCAGACAATTCCGCCCGGTTCTGTCCGGTTTTTCCTTCATCGTTTCCGGAAATCATTTCCCGTTCCGCCGTTTCTCTGTTTCCGGAAGACGTCAGCAGGCGGTCGAATTCCGCATATCTGACATACGGGAGTCCGGAATAGTATGCCAGAGCTTCTTCAGCAGACATATCTTCCGGAAGGTGGATGACGGAAAGTCCGGGCACAAGATCCTGATAAAATTCCGCGCTGTGACCTTCCGGTATTTCCGGCATGCCTGAGATCTTATCCATGTCAAAACAGACGATGATGCGGTCAGGTGAATACACCGCCGTTTCAGATTTTTCCGATACGGCGACGGATGATCCGGATATTTCTTCTGAGGATCCTGTCAGAAAAATATCCGGCATATACGGGATATCCGTTTCATCGGTTCCCGGAACCGCAGACAGTGTCTTTTCCGCAGATTCCTGCTCAATCTGTTTCTGTCTGAATGCCTGATAAATTTCTGTCAGTTCTGCAGATCCTTCGTCATCGGACATTTCTGAAAAATCGTCCTGACCGGCGGCTTCATCAGCAGATCCGTCAGAAAGCGCTGCCGGTGACGCTGAGGCCTGATCCGGAACTGAAACCGGCAGCAGGACTGAAAAACCGATGACCAGCAGAACGGCAAGGAAGAAAACGGTTCCGGCCGGCGTGTGATCTCTTCCGCCGGAATTCCGGCGCATCTTTTTCTGTAAAACATATGTTCCTTTCATACAGTACACTCCTGAATTTTCAATGATCTCTGATCCTGAGTATACTGTAATTATTCTCCGTTTCGGATAAATAATTAATGTCTCCGAAAAACCAACAATTATTTATACGATCCCGCACTAACAACGAACATAAAAATCCTGAAATAAGAACAACGTCTTTTCTCCTCTGTATGGATTACCTTATTCTGGTCGAATATCAGTCCGATGCAGAACGGAAACGGATTGATTACGCTGTCGAAAAATGGCAGGGAAAAGCCGACGTCTCCAAACCGCGCGGCGCTGTCATCGAATTCAGGAACGGCGACATCGACTCTTTTCTTGACAATCTGTATTCCCGCCTGCCGGACGGCAAAAGCGCTGTCCGGGTCTTCGAAGGCAAGGACTATTCTCCGGAGATCTCCGAAAAAACGTATATCCTGAAATACGAAACGGACGCCGAACCCAAAGCGGCCGAAAGCTTTCTCAATTATCTCATGAACAGGACAGGCGCATCATTCGACGGCATCAGAAGCGGCATCAAATGCTATACCGCCTACACAAAAAAAGGCCAGGTCATGATCGACATCGCCATTGAAAAAAAGGAAAAGACCGGAAACAGGACGGAAACGGCGCGTTCTGAAAACGAAGCGTTTTCCGCCGGCGCCGGTACGTCCGGCACCGTTACATCTGTCCGGATCACGGTCCGCGGTTACGGAGAAGTCGCCCAATTCATATGCAGCCGCATCGACAAAGAAATGACAGCTTTTCTCGATATGTGATGCTGAAAAACGAAAAACGACGGAATCTTATTCTGCTGTCAGGAATCTTATTCTGCTGTCAGCGGACTCTTTCGCCGCATTCCGGACAGTACAGGTCTTCTTCAGGGATTTCCGAATGACAGTACGGGCAGGCATCTTTCATCTGTCCGGCATTTCCGGAATGCTGTTCCTGCATCATGCGGCCGGATTCCCGGAGATCTCCGATCCTTTTTTCAGACTGTTCCGCAGCGATCCCGGAGATCCGGCGGTCCCCGAGCGCTTCTGCGGCGGCTTTCGGATCATCGGCCGCGCCCAGCGCCAGCATCTGCTCCGGTGTCAGTGATCCGGCCCGCTTCATTTTTTCCAGAACGAAGAGTTTTTCCGCCGCCTTTCCGGAATCGTCCGTCATCGTGATCAGAACTTCCGCCGGCGCGCCGGATCTGATCTCCGTCAGCTCTTTTTCGTGCTTTCTCCTGATCTCAAGTTCCCGTTCTGTCAGATCAAGTCTGTCCTTCTGCCTTTCCGACTGAAGCCTTCTGTAATCTTCGAATTTCTTCAGGCGCGCTTCATCTCTTTTACGGCCCGGATCTTTGTTCAGATCCCTGTCCTTATTCAGGTCCCTGTTCCTGTTCAGATCTTCTTCGTTTCCGACCATTTTATGCCCCGGTATCTTCTCTGATGATTTATGATTCTCCGTCCCGGAGATCATCCTGTCATGACGTCACAATGATATACTGATTGTGTATTTTACTTATAAAACAAATGGACAGCATCCGGTATCCGAAGCGGTCTGACTCTCCGGGAGATATCATGACACATGAAAAAGAAGGGTGGCGCCTGAAAAAAGAAGGAAAGATTTCAGAAGCGATCAATGAATTCGATGAAGCTGTCAATGAAAACGATAACATTTATTTCGCGCTTCACGGAAAAGGCGAATGCCTTCTGGAATGCGGTCAGCCTGACGAAGCTCTGAAATGCTTCTGCCGCGCCGTCAAGGTCGACAGATCTCATTCCTGGGCTTATCACGGTTGCGGCCGCTGCTATTTCATGATGGGTGAATATGAAGCCGCCGAAGAATCGTTCCTCAAAAGCCTCCGCCGGAACCGCCGCTCTTCGCTCGCCTGGCTGGGTCTCGGGAAATGCTGTTTCCGCGAAAACCGTTTTACAGAAGCTGAAGCCGATTTCCGCAACGCTTTGAGCAGTGCGGTCAGCCGTCATCCGGAACTGGTCCCGG
This sequence comes from Methanosarcinaceae archaeon, assembly GCA_017613335.1. Classification (GTDB taxonomy): domain Archaea; phylum Halobacteriota; class Methanosarcinia; order Methanosarcinales; family Methanosarcinaceae; genus Methanofrustulum. The sequence goes on along the minus strand of JAGAEB010000056.1, from coordinate 1,498 downwards.
AGATCAGCAGGATGATCGGCCTGTGCCGGGAAAACGGATACGCCGCAGAAAAGATCCTTTCCGGCGCAGAAAAGTCCGGAGAAGAATACGAAGAAGAGATCAGGTTCCTGAAAGACCGCATCTCTCAGCTCGAAGAAGACAACAGAAGGCTCAAAGCCGAAAACAAAGCGCTTGAGATCCTCTGCGGAAAGCCCCTCACGATCAATGCCGGCGGCAACATCAATATCGGCGGCTCACAGGCAAACGATGCCGGGATCATCGACAACAGCGCGTCCGAGCAGTCCCCCGATCATCTGTAACGGATTTTCCTCTCTGCCGGGATTTTCCGTCATCTTTCGTATCCTTATTTTTTCGTTCCCTTTCTTTTTGGTATTTTTCTTTTCCGTCATCTCTCTTTACCGGATCCGTCCGGTTTTCCTGCTTTTATGATATCGGACGCATTTGCCAGATAGACGCCGCCGAGGATGAGCGCCGTTCCGGCGACCTGGATCCATGTAAATGATTCATGAAGGAGAATGACGCCTGCGACGATCGTCACGAGAGTCGTCAGTCCGACAAAAGAAACGGTCCCGTTGGGTCCGATCCGTTCCAGAGCGGCATTGTTCAGGATGAAAGCAAAGACGGAACAGCCGGCGCCGAGGTAGATGAGCGCGATGAGAAAACTGCGGCTCGTCAGCGGCAGCATCACGAAATCTTTCAGTGTCCCTGCGGCCGCATTCTCAGCAAAAGATGCTCCGGCGAAGAAGACCGTTCCGAAAAGGAGCATCACATAAGTGATCTCCGTACTCGAAAAGTTTTTTGCCTTTCTGACGAAGACACAGAAAAAACTGTAAGCCAGAAGAGCCATGAAAAGCATGGCATAACCCACCGGGCTGAACGTTGCTTCAATCCCTTTGGAGACGACGCAGATGAGGACACCCGTCAGCGTCACAAGAATGCCCGCGATCCTGGCAGGCGTCGGCGTTTCATGAAGAAAGACGGCCGCAACGGTGATCGTCACGATCGGGACAGACGCGATCACGACACCGCTTTCCGAAGCCGTCGTCAGCGCAATACCGAACGTCTCGCCTGTAAAATAAAGGACCGGATGGAAAAAAGATGCCGCGGCGACCGGAAGAACCGCTCTTCCGCGCAGTTTTGAGAAATCGACATGAAGAATGCCTGAAAAAACGCAGATATTGATCAGAACAAAAGCAAACAGAAAACGCCAGCCCAGAAGAGAGACCGGAGATACCGACTGCGTGATCTGTTTCGTAAACAGAAAACTGAAACCGAAGATGATCTCGCACAGAACGGCGCAGAGACAGCCGGTCAGTATCCTTTTCTTATTCTCATTCATCCGGCTTCACCCTGCGCTGATCATTCTGCTTTTTTTCACCACGTGATGTTTTTTCATCATCGTGGTGTTTTTGTTTCATCATCGTGATGTTTTTGTTTCATCATCGTGATGTTTTCGTTTCATCATCGTGATGTTTTTGTTTCATCATCGTGATGTTTT